>NZ_BAACAP010000253.1:0-197161 GCF_045865695.1 Scytonema hankhaensis NUACC26 | reverse complement strand
AAGTTGAATGTGTACCACAAGAAGAAGTTGAATGTGTACCACAAGAAGAAGTTGAATGTGTACCACAAGAAGAAGTTGAATGTGTACCACAAGAAGAAGTTAAATGTCTTTTAATTTATTTTTTAATTTGAAAGTCCCTAAGTAGAGAAAGGGACTTTTTTCTAAAAAGGCTGAAAGTCAGAGGCAGAAGAAATTAATATTGATTTAAGGAAACTATTTGAAGGAGAAAAGACTAAGTATAAGGATAAAAACTTAGTCAACTGTCAAAAGTAAGAAATTTAAAGTTTTTTACACTGGACTTCAAATTCTTGATTCTTCATCTTCCCTTAATCGATCCCCAAGTGGGATTCAAACAATCGGAGCGGTTCATGGGTTATTACATTTCTCCTCGCTTTTTGGACAAACTTGCTGTCCATATCACTAAAAATTTTCTCGATATTCCTGGTATCCGAGTTCCCTTAATTCTGGGTATTCACGGTCGTAAGGGCGAGGGTAAGTCTTTTCAGTGTGAGTTGGTCTTCGAGAGAATGGGTATTGAAGCGACTCTCATATCAGGCGGCGAACTTGAAAGCCCAGATGCTGGAGATCCAGCACGTCTGATTCGCTTGCGCTATCGAGAAACAGCAGAATTGATTCGCGTGCGCGGTAAGATGTGCGTGTTGATAATTAACGATTTAGATGCAGGTGCGGGACGTTTTGATGAAGGTACGCAATATACGGTAAATACTCAGTTGGTTAACGCCACGCTGATGAACATAGCTGACAATCCAACTGATGTCCAACTCCCTGGTAGTTATGACGCTAACCCCATACAGCGCGTACCAATTATTGTGACTGGCAATGATTTCTCTACCCTCTACGCGCCACTTATTCGTGATGGTAGGATGGAGAAATTTTACTGGGACCCAGACCGAAATGATAAAGTTGGTATCGTCGGTGGGATTTTTAGTGAAGATGGGCTTTCACAACGGGAAGTCGAACAACTGGTGGATACTTTCCCAAATCAGTCGATAGATTTCTTCAGTGCGATGCGATCGCGAATTTATGACGAACAAATCCGACAATTTATTCATGATGTGGGTATCGAACAAGTATCCCGGCGGATTGTCAATAGTGTTGAAGGACCACCACAATTTAGAAAGCCAGATTTCAGTTTGTCTCATTTACTTGAGACGGGTAAGTTAATGGTTGGAGAACAAAAACGAGTTGATGATTCTCGATTAGTGACTGAGTACAACATCAGGATGCGCTCAAATTATCAATCAGCGCCTCCACCTGCAACACCAACTTATCAACCATCAACAAATGGTTTCACTCAACCAACACCAACAAATGGTAATGGTTACCAACAACAGCAACGTTCCAATACAAAATTAAGTCTTGAGACAATAGAACAAGTACGTCAGATACTATCTCAAGGTTACAGAATTGGTATTGAGTATGTAGATGAGCGGCGCTTTCGTACAGGTTCCTGGACTAGTGGGACAACAAGCTCAATCACTGGTGAAGATGATGCCATCTCAACCATTGAGTCTTGTCTTGGAGAACATGGCAATGACTATGTGCGCTTGGTAGGAATCGATCCCAAAGCAAAGCGGCGAGTTGTAGAAACTATTATTCAACGTCCTAATGGAAAGCGGTAGTTGAATTGTGGTACGGGCTTCTAGCCCGTCAAGCCAACTATATTTGTTGCTGTAACAATGCGGAGCTATATTACCGAGATAGAAAATCTTGTAAATCCTTTGTGCGCTGTTTTGTCAGTCTTTCTAGGCATCCGTTTCTGAAAATTTCATACCCCGTTCCACCACGAGAACCATAGGTTTCAAAATTACAATTGTTATCGCGGAATTTAATCCAAGCTTGTTGTGCGGAAATGAGTATTTGTCTTTGCTCATTGATAAGATTAGATGTCACTGTTTTATACACTTCATTCAAGCGTCTATCCGCTGCTTCGTAAGACAGTTGAGAACAATACTTAAGTTCTGGTGTTGAGACTGCCTTGTTACAATTAACTCTTTGAGCAAAAATCTTTTGTGCGGAACTTGGTGTGGTAATTGCTGTAATGGAAAGGGGTGCGATCGCAATGCTTACAAAACTGAGAGTCAGTCTCGAATATTTATTTTTTACAGACATACACGTTGTAATTTTTATATCTTCAAACTCAATATATTTTCTGGGTTAGATTGAGTAAATAAATAGTATAAAGCATGCAAAAATTATGAGAGCAAAAAGATATGAATCTTAAAATTCGAGCTAGTTACACACGGGTAAGTTGCTCGCAACGATTGCATGAAAATAGTTCTTTTCCAATGCCCAATGCTCAATGTTAAACTTGCAATTTTCAAGCCATAGAAGCTATAAAGGGAAACTCACTTTTAATATTCCACCGTCTGCCATCATGTACTAGCAATGTTAAAACCGAAACAGTCAACTCAAAATGCACCTGACTCTTCTCAAATTCAGACCATGCAGCTTTAAAGTTTTGTCTGGTTAAATCCTTAAAAGCAACTGTCATGTGAGGAACAAAAGGACGTGTTTTGCCAACTTTATCTATAATCGCTAAGTGAGTTTCTAGATACGACATGAGATTTAGATGTAAAGTAAGCAATTCAGGGCTTCTAACAACGTCAATATAAATGACACGAGGTATAAAGGCAGCATACCCGTTCAAGACAATTGGTATAGAATGTTGACTGCTAGCAAAAGTAGCCAAATGTTCCTCTAGTAAAGGAATGTCAGTATCCGCCCATTCAAAAGGTGGTTGCAAGGTAATGTGTGGTGGAGATTTTTGGGCGTGACTGCTAGCGTACTTGTCAGCAAAGTACTGCTTAATTTGGTTAGCGTAGTCTTGAACTTTTTGAGGTGGTAGGAGAGCTATAAAATATAGTTTCATCGGTCAAGTGGTCACTGGTCACTGGTTACTGGTCACTGTTCACAATAATATGATGAGGTTGTAAAAGGAATGCCCTGGTTTGTGAAAATTGAAGAAGGTAAGGTGGAGAAACCTATCTTTGACCAATACGTACCAGCTCATAAAGCTTACGTACAAGAGTTGATTGCTAAAGGACACAAGGCAAAGACTGGTTACTGGGCACAACGTGGAGGAGGTATGATGGTGTTTGAGGCAGCGTCAATGGATGAAGCACAGGCAATTGTGGACAGTGACCCATTGGTACAAAATAGCTGCGTGAGCTACAAACTCTACGAGTGGAAAATTGTTATTGAATAACACGCAATTGAAAAATTTAGTGCTATTATAAAAAAGACCTGGATCTACGCGGCTGCAACGCCCAAACCTTGTCAGAACCGGAAGGTAGCAGCAATACGGGATGCTTGTAGCAGGCGTAGTCTCCGGGTCGCCCTATTTTTAGGAGCACAGAAGCGACAATGCCCGGTTTTGGCGATCTTGTTAAAAAAGCTTTTTATCTCGGTGTAGGTTTGGCTTCTTATGCGGGAGAAAAGGCAGGCGGTACAGTATCAGAATTGCGATCGCAAGTCCAAAAGCTGGCAGACGAAATGGTGGCGCGGGGCGAAATGACAACAGAAGAAGCCCGACGCTTTGTTGAAGATATGATGAAGCAAGCGCAACAAGCACCGACCTCCGTTTCGACAACTGAGACAAAGCCTCAATCAGAACCTCGTCGCATAGAAATTTTGGAAGAAGACGAAGAGCCAACGGCAAGATCGGATTCTCCTACAGAGAATGTGGATAAATTGCGGGATCAAGTCAGGCAAATGCAAGAAGAATTGCGTAGGTTGCAACGAGATAAGTAATAGTTAAGTATTGGAGAGGCAATTTATTGTGCCTCTAAAGTATAGTAAGTAAGTAGTCCTCAGAATGTACGCGAGTGCTTGAAGCCATGTACAATTAAGCGTCCAGATAAGAGGCAGTTAAGGACGTAAAAATATATGGAAAAGTGGCAGAAAGAGTTTTGGGAAATGATGGAAACAGTGGCGGATGAAGTAGAACGCTTTGTTCTGGGGATGACAGAAATGGTGGATAGCTTCTTTGAACTGACGGAAGAACTAAGCGAACAAGTACAAGATGCGATCGCGTCTGAAGTTGACCAGTATTTACAAGATTTGACAGAACCAATTTTGGAAGTTTACTGGGAACTCGAAGATATTATCATAGACGACGTTATTCTAGATTCTGGTTTTCCATATCCAGTCGAACCATCATCAGAGCGAAATGCTGCTTGTATAGGATGCCGTCACTACCACGGACAAGTGTATGGTGGGGAATTGTTAGTTTGCGGTATGCATCCGTATGGATGGAATGATGAAAATTGTCCCGATTGGGAACAAGATGAGTTATGAATCAGTGACCAGTGACCACCTGACTAGTGACCAATGACCACCTGACCACCTGACCACCTGACCAGTGACCAGTGACCAGTGACCAGTGACCAGTGACCAGTGACCAGTGATAAATAATTATGGAAATAAAATATGGCGAGCGTAATATTGCGGAGGGACAACTTATTACGTTTCCTAATCCGCGTGTTGGCAGGCGATATAACATTGATATCACTTTGCCGGAATTTACTTGTAAATGTCCATTTTCTGGTTATCCAGATTTTGCCACAATTCACATTACCTATATTCCAGATGAACGGGTAGTGGAACTAAAGGCACTGAAACTATATATTAATAATTATCGCGATCGCTACATTTCCCATGAAGAAACTGCCAATCAAATCTTGGATGATTTTGTAGCAGTGTGCGATCCTCTAGAAGTTGTGGTGAAAGCAGATTTTGCGCCTCGCGGTAACGTACACATGATAGTTGAGGTACAACATAAGAAGCATCAGTAAGCCATAAGAAGGTAGAAGCAACTTCGTAACAAAACATGGAATGGCGGTGCGTTATGCGAAGGCTAACGCACCCTGATGACAAAGAAACAAAGACGAAATTATGCTGGATAAATCCGCAGCCGCCGATTTGGTTCTTCCCCAAAACTATCAGACTTGAGACGATAGTGTTCTACCAACTCGTGTTGCATTTTGCGTACAGAAGCAGAACGGGGTAATAATTCGACGGGCTGCCCTTTAGGGATCACAATTTGCTCGACAGCAAGTCTTGCTTCTTCTAAGGCGTCAATTTCATCATCGCTAGCGCTATGCAAAAAGAGTTGCATTTCGCGTTCGTCGCCAATTTCGGGATCGTCAAGATTCAGCAGGCGTCGCAATCCTCTGGTAATCTGAGGTATGGTGCTAGCTTTAATCATGTGGATTGGAACTTGGCGAGCTTTTGCTAATTGTCTCAATTTGGCATGGTTTTTGACGTGCGCTCGCAACGCCAGTATTGCATCAGCACTATCGATATCTTTTGTCAAGACTATGGGCAAAGATAGAACTTGAATGACCTGATCCAATTGGCTGCGGCTGACACCATAAGGGTATATGTGCAGTGGTAAATCTTCACCATTCGGTCCTGGGTATCTACTTTCAGTATCAAAGTCATCAAATTGACTTAAAGATTCATCCAATAAGCGGTCAAACTCGCTTTTCCCCGACCCGTTTTGTGTTTCACTTCCTAGTGAAGGCAGGGGTACCATTTGTCCGGTTGTACGCCATCCGTTAGAATGTCTGGCTGAGGTCGCAAAACTTTCCTCGTTAACTGTTGCGAGGGTGCGACTCGTAAGAGGAATGACTTGACGGGAAATGACTACCTTGCCATTCTCATCAACAGTTCTAACTTGCGGATTCGGATGCCGTCCTCGAAGAAGAGTATCAACTGTCTCCGATACACTTTCATGTACTACCCAGCGCTCTCGTTCCAACATTTCTACAGCAATTTCAAAAGTCGGAGGGGCTTTTCGTTCCAAAACAGTTTTTTGAGTTCCTCGCCGCCTTGCTTCGTCGTCTCCGAGCGTCACAGCTTGGATACCACCCACTAAATCTGAAAGCGTTGGGTTTTTTATCAAGTTTTCAATTTGGTTACCATGAGCAGTTCCTACCAATTGGACGCCTCGTTCGGCTATAGTACGAGCGGCTAGAGCTTCGAGTTCCGTACCAATTTCATCAATCACAATGACTTCTGGCATATGGTTCTCCACCGCTTCAATCATCACTTGATGTTGTAGTTCTGGATGAGCCACTTGCATCCGTCGCGATCGCCCAATGGCAGGGTGAGCAACGTCTCCATCGCCTGCTATTTCGTTAGAGGTATCGATAATCACTACTCGTTTGTGTAATTCATCCGCCAGAACGCGGGCAATTTCCCGTAAGGCTGTTGTTTTGCCCACACCTGGGCGTCCTAGCATAAGAATCGATTTTCCAGTTTCTACTAAATCGCGAATCATGCCAATTGTTCCGAAGATCGCCCGACCAACGCGACAAGTCAGACCTATGATCTTTCCGCTACGATTGCGGATGGCACTGATCCGGTGCAGGGTTTGCTCAATTCCTGCCCGATTATCTCCACCAAAAGATCCCACTCTTTGAATGCAATCATCTATCTGTTCTTGAGTCACAGGTACTTCACTCAGATACTCAGCTGCTGAAGGAAACCGAGCTTCTGGGCGACGACCTAAATCCAAGACTACTTCAACTAAGCTATCTCGTTGTGGATGCTTTTCTAGAGTTTGCCGCAGGTCTTGGGGCAGTATATCTAATAACTTTTGGAGATCGTCTGTAATCGTCATGCTTTCTATGGTGACGTTTTTTAGAGATAGCGAGGACATTTCCATAGTGGGGTTTTCCATCTGGGAAAATGTCGCAAAAGCGGATTTTGGGACTAATAACCCCTATTGCCGCAACTTGAGCTGGGAAACGAGGGAATCTGCAAGCTTAACTGCTTGCCAGAGCAAGAATGGTTCTTCTTCTAGGCGCATACTTATTTTGACATTGGCTTGGATCACCTCCCGTTGTTCTAACTCTTCTAAAATTGGTAACAGCAAGACGCGGGCGTAGCTACCGTATGCGATTCCGGCTATGCTTGGCGATTGGCGATTGGCGATTGGCGATTGGCGATTGGCGATTGGCGATTGGGAAACTTTCTCATTTCCCAGTCCCCAATTCCTAGTCCCCAATCCCCTCAAAAGACCCATCGCCCGTAACTTAGCTACGGTGTAACTGTTGGTTCCTCCTGCTAACTGCACATAAAACTTTTTGCCCTAATTTGACTGCTGCTAGTGTCGTGCCATCACCAATATCTCCACTCATAGGACGACCATCTGTTTGCCAAACTAGGACGCAAGGTAGGGGGTTAATGACTTCATAGAGACTGCGAAGATAGTCAATCAATCCGTCCCCATCTGGACAGCTAATTGCTACTAACTTTAACCGCTCAACCCACGGCGTAATGGCTTGCCACAACCTTTTGAATTCTGCCAAACGTCCAACATTTGTATGGATTTCTATGGCATCTACCCCACTTGACAATATCAATGGTGCGATCGCTCCTGGTGTTGATACATATGACTTTGTATAAATTATATCATATGGACAGACAGGAATGCAACGACCACAGCCGTAGCACTTTTGGGACAAGACTCCCGAAAAGTTACTCTTTGTGCCATCGAAAACAATTGCTTGTGCCGGACAAATTTTTTCACAGGGGCGATCGCAGTTTGTGGGGCATTGCGTGACTTGAAATTCGGCTTTCCGAAAATGCGGGTCTTCGCCATCATTAAGGCTGACCATCAAGAGCGGTTTTTTTTCGTACCAGCCAAATCCTTGCTGTCCGGCTGACCTACCCAACTCTGATGCAATTTGCAGCCCCTCCTTAGCTGCAGCAATCACAGACGGATCGGCGGCAACATCTATGCAGTCAGCCCCCGCCAATGTGTAGGCTAATGTTAAGCTTCTGACTGCAGGCAGATGTTGGAAACTGGCTCCGCATATGAGCTTGAACCAGTGACCTTCCTCAAGCGAACGTAAAGGGTCTAACAAATGAGTCACAACTCTATTATGCAATGCAATAGAAAAATGTAGAACATTAATTTAAAAACTCATGACTTGTTCGAGAATGATTTGCTGAGCTTCAACCGCACCGAGGGCAATTCAGTTGTATGATGAAGATTCTTATCTTTCTCTTTACACTTAGCCATAGTACGCGCTCGAGCCACAAGTCCTCAGTTTTCCATGTTTGATGCTATTTCTGCTGGCTCAACTGGTATTTCAACAATAAACTCTGCTCCTTTCCCAACTGAGGAGTGACACTGGATTTTTCCTTGATGTTTGTTTACCACAATTTGATAACTAATTGATAATCCTAGCCCACTTCCTTTTCCAATCGGCTTTGTTGTGAAGAATGGATCGAACAAACGCGATCGCACTGACTCATCTATTCCAGGTCCATTATCAGCAATGCTGATTCTCACTGCATTTTTGCTTGTTATTTGAGTTTGAATGTAGATTGTAGGGATTGGCGATTCGGAATTGGGGATTGGGGGTGTAGTATTCCCAGTCCCCATGCGCCAGTCCCCAGTCTCCCGATCCAAAGCATCAATCGCATTACTTATGATGTGCATAAATACCTGATTGAGATCGCTAGGATAACAAGTCACTAAAGGCAAACTACTGTATTCTCTTGTAATATTAATACTGGGACGATGCTGTGTTTCTCTCAGTCTATGCTCTAACATGACAATAGTACTGTCTATCCCCTCATGGATGTTGACTGGCTTCATATCAGCTTCATCAAGTCTTGAAAAGTTTTGTAACGCCAGGACTATTTGTCGGATGCGATCGGCTCCTCTGTACATAGCACCCATTAACTTTTGTGCATCATTCATCAAAAAATTTAAGTCTACATCCCGAATGATTTGCTGAATTTTTAGCGTGGGCTGTGAATACTCTTCACGATAAACTTCCACAACGTTAATTAACTGTTGGAGGTACTGACTAACGTACTCAATATTTCCGTAAATCAAACTAATGGGATTGTTAACTTCGTGGGCAATTCCAGCAACTAGCTGTCCCAATGCTGCCATTTTCTCATTTTGAATTTGCTGGACTTGGGCAACTTTTAATTCGTCAAGAGCCTTTTGTAACAATAAATTCTGTTCTTTTAGTTTTCCTTGAAGAAAACGCAAATTGATTTGATTTTCAATTCGCAATAAAACTTCTGCTCCATGAAATGGTTTAGTGATGTAGTCCACACCTCCAACGTCAAAAGCTTTCACTTTATCCAATACATCGTCTAAAGCACTGATAAAAATAACTGGAATATCGTAAGTTCTTTCATCAAGTTTGAGTTGCTGGCAAACCTCATATCCATCCATTCCAGGCATATTAATATCAAGCAGAATTACATCTGGCAAAACCATATGACAAGCAGTTAATGCCATTTTACCATTCAAAGCTTTCCGAACTTCATAACCTTGTGTTGTTAGCATGGCAGATAACAGACGTAGGTTATCTGGTGTATCGTCAACTACTAAAATATTGCCCTTATATTCCTGATTTAAATGCATTTTTTAAAATTAGACTTTTAACGGAGGAGTAAACATTGTTTTCAAGCAACTTTAATTTTGCCCGCTCGTTACTCCTTTGTGCTACTCTTCATTTAAAGAATCCTCCTCAAAAATTTGCTGTTTATTCCAACACTCAATTTCTCCTATGATAGAAAGATTTCCGGAGCCATTTTTTCGGGCAACAGGCACGCAAGCACAATATCCATTACGTCCTTGTCGTTTCGCTCGATCGAGAGCCTTGTCACTAGCTGCAAGCAGGGTTTCTGGTAAAGACGGATTCACCGGAACCTTAGTTGCTATACCCATACTTAAGGTAAGATAATTCTTTACGAAAGATGAAGAATGGGGAATCTTGAGTTCTTTTATCCTTAACTTAACATTTTCAGCGACTCGTACTGCTCCATGAAAATTCGTATTGGGTAAAACAACAGCAAACTCTTCTCCTCCATAACGAGCAACCAAATCGGCAGGACGCCTGACTGCATAACGAATAGCGCGAGCTACTTTCCTTAAACAATCATCACCTGCCATGCGACCATAAGTATCATTGTAAGATTTAAAACAGTCTATATCGCATAAAATAAAAGAAAGAGGTATTTGCTCTCGTGCCGATCGCTGCCATTCTCGTTGCAAGTAATCGTCTAGAAAACAGCGATTAGACACTTGTGTTAGACTGTCTACCCAAACCAACTCTCGCAATTTGTTGTTAGCCGCTTGCAAAGCCGATTCAACTTGAAGGCGTTTTTCTATTTCTAGTAACAACAAAGCATTTTGCTCTGAAAGCTTTTGATTAGTTTCTCGTAGTTCTCTCTGTAATCTTTGAATAGTTAGTTGATTTTGTACCCGTGCAATAACCTCTTCAAACTGAAATGGTTTAGTGATGTAGTCCGCGCCACCAACTTTAATGCCTTTGACTTTATCTAAAACGTCATCTAAAATACTGATGAAAATTACGGGTATATTAGAGTTAACTGGATCGGCTTTTAATCTTTCGCATACTTCATAGCCATCCATTTCTGGCATATTAATATCTAGCAAAATAATATCTGGTGGTAAAGTTTTGACGGCAGTTAAAGCCATTTGTCCGTTAAGGGCTTTACGAACGTGATATCCCTCTTTTGCTAAGATGGTTGATAATACTCGCAGATTATCAAGCTGGTCATCAACTATAAGAACATTGCCATAATTAGATGTTGATGGATCTTGATTCATAAGCTGTCCTTTGATTTACCATTGAGGTACTGCGGTAATCAGATCTAGAGCAGAGTCTGGGTCTACTGCTTTAGAAAACAAATACCCTTGAGCGAGATCGCAATTCAAGCTCCGTAACTGAGCCAATTGTTCGGGAGTTTCGACACATAAATGCGATCGCATTCATGCCCATAGAATGGGCAATCCCGATTGTTGCGGGTACAAGTCCCATGTCTTCTTGGTTCTCCTGCATTCGGCGAACAAAGGATTTGTCAATTTTAAGGGCATGAAAAGGAAATCTGTGTAAGTAACTCAACGAGGAGTATCCAGTCCCAAAATCATCCATAACTAACCTAATCTTCCTTTCTTTCAATTGCTGAAGAATTATTTTCAGTGTCTCAGTATTTTCCATGATGACACTTTCTGTAATTTCTAGCTGCAAACAGGTTGGAGCGATTTGAGTTTCATTGAGAATTTTGTCAACGATTGCTATAATGTCTAGGTAAGAAAACAGACCTGCTGACAAGTTGACACTCATAGTGAGAGAAGTCTCTGTTTTTGAGCGCTCCTGTCAGATGCGTAATTGATGGCAAGCAGATTGTAAAACCCAAGTGTCAATAGCCCCAATCAAACCTGTCTCCTCTGCTATGGGTACAGATATAGTGGGGGGAATTAGCCCTTGAATGGGATGTTGCCAGCGTACAAGGGCTTCAAATCCAGAAATTCTGCCTGTTTTTAGGGAAATGATGGGTTGATATTGAACAAAAAACTCTTGTCGTTCTACTTGATTAGTGTCTTTGTTCAAAACTAATTTTTCGTAACTCATGGGATTTTGACTTTGGCGTGTTACTTAATTGTTTCAAGCCATCATGATTTACCCAATCCCAGAATATGCGGAACTCTATATGAAGACAATAAGAAAGGCAAAGACAACCAAAAGCTCAGAATTCTTCAACTTGTAGAATCTATCTCTTGTGGTACGGGCGTCCTCGCCTGTACTCAAAGTACGCAATAGCTGACTATAAAAACCAGGCTTCTAATTTTAAAACTTAGGTAGAACTTTGAATTGTTTGTTGGAAAGCAATTTTCAGATTAGACATAGGTGTGAAAAAGATGTAAGGGCGCTCTTGCATTGCGCCCCTACCAAGATTTTTGGGTAATGCATAATTAATTTCTGGAAATGTCTATTGTATGGTCTGAGGAATGTACGGGCGAGGACGCCCGTACCACAAGAACCACAAGAACCACAAGAACCACAAGAACCACAAGAATTACAAGACAAGAACCACAAGAATTACAAGACAAGAATCACAAGAATCACAAGAATCACAAGAATCACAAGAACCATAGGAATAAAGTGTGGTTCCAAATCTTGAAAACTGTTGAGTGTTTTACCACTAACAACTAACAACTAACAACTAACAACTAACAACTAACACTAATTTTTATATAACTCTTTCTTATCTATTCCCCCAATTTGATTGGGAGGCCAAAAGCGAAGTACTGCACGACCAATAATATTTTCACGGGGAACAACACCCCAGCAACGACTATCGTAACTACTGTTACGGTTATCTCCCAGTACTAAATATGAGTCATTTGGTATTGTAACGGGTTGAGAGAGGAAAGGGGGTTGTTGACCGGATGTACAAACGTCAACGACTGTACGCTGTCCATCTGTCAGATACTGCTGCTCTGGTAAAAGGTTACCATTGATGTACACTTTGCCGTTCTTGAGTTCTACTTTTTCTCCAGGTAGGGCAATGACACGCTTAATAAAAGCATCTTGATATTGTTCTTTTTGTAGTTCTTTTGTGGGAGAAAATACTACAATATCGCCTCGCTTTGGTTGGGAGAATTTGTAGCCTAATTTATCCACAATAATTTTGTCTGCTTCCCACTGATTTGGGGAACCATGTAAAGTTGGTTCCATAGAACCAGAGGGAATCCAACGGGCTTCAGCAACAAAAGTACGAATTCCTAGAGCGAGAACAACGCTTAAGACAATCGTTCTACCTAGTTCCGCGATCCACGAATTATTTGGCTGTTGGTGGCTAGAGTTATTGTCAGACACTTGATTTTGCATGAAAGTACTAGAGTGATAGCTTAATACAAAGCAGAGATTTGATTTATTTGAGACGGGGTGTTGTATTGATTTATCTTAACTTTACAAAAAGGCAGTCGAAATGAAAACGATAAAGTAGGGTGAGCATTGGCAATCAATGTCGGTGGCAATGCTCACCCTACACTCTATTTTTAAGTCAGAGGGTAGAAAGAAATTCATACAGTCAGACGTAGTTTAAGAAATATTAACTTTTTTGTAACGAAGAACACAATACTCCCGCTCATAGTTCAACCAAGTTTAACCTATATGGATGGTAACCTGTTACGCTTAACTCTTGTTATAAAGCAGTTCATCCATGCCATTTACCGCAAGTAGTTTGCTAATTCGTCGCGCTCGCATTGTCCTACCCACTGGGGAATTGCTAGTTGGTGATGTGCTGACGAGCGATCGCACAATAGTTGAAGTGGCTCCCGAAATTACAAAGGCAACTCCAACCAGAGAGATTGACGCCGAAGGGTTAACTTTGTTGCCTGGAGTCATCGACCCACAAGTACATTTTCGAGAACCGGGACTCGAATATAAGGAAGACTTATTTACAGCGAGTTGTGCTTGTGCTAGAGGGGGAGTCACTTCATATTTAGAGATGCCAAACACGCGCCCTCCAACAATTAGCCAATATGCACTTGATGACAAGTTACAACGAGCATCTCAAAAGAGCCTAGTGAATTATGGGTTTTTTATAGGAGCAACAGCAGATAACCTTCCAGATTTATTATTAGCAAAGCCAACACCAGGAATCAAAATTTTCATGGGGTCGATGCATGGGTCATTACTGGTTGACCAAGATGCTGCACTAGAGGCAATTTTTGCCAAAGGAGATCGGTTAATTGCCGTGCATGCAGAAGACCAAGCTAGAATACAACAGCGAAGAGCAGAATTTGCTGGAATTCACGATCCTGCCGTTCATTCTCAAATTCAAGATAACCAAGCAGCATTACTAGCAACCCAACAAGCCTTAAAACTTTCTAAAAAATATCAACGGCGCTTGCATATTCTACATATGTCAACAGCCGAAGAAGCAGAGTTGTTGCGTCAAGATAAACCAAGTTGGGTGACAGCAGAAGTCACGCCACAGCATTTATTGTTGAATACAGATGCTTATGCCAAGATAGGGACAAGAGCGCAGATGAACCCGCCTTTGCGATCGCATCGCGATAACGAAGTTCTTTGGCAAGCCTTACGCGACGGTATTATCGACTTCATTGCCACAGACCACGCACCACACACTTTAGAAGAAAAAGCGCAAGAATATCCCAAAACTCCCTCTGGAATGCCCGGAGTAGAAACTTCCCTGCCTTTAATGCTAACAGCCGCGATGGACGGGAAATGTACTCTCGCTCAAGTCGCCAATTGGATGTCTCAAGCCGTAGCTAAAGCATATTCTATTCCTAACAAAGGAGCGATCTCACCTGGTTACGATGCCGATTTAGTCCTAGTCGATTTGAACACTTACCACCCAGTCCGTCCAGAAGAGTTATTAACCAAGTGTCATTGGAGTCCTTTTGAAGGTTGGAACCTAACAGGATGGCCTGTTGTGACGATTGTAGGCGGTCAAATTGTTTATGAGAAAGGCAAGTTGCATACAGAAGTCCGAGGTCAAGCTTTAACTTTCAATCAATAGTTAGTGGTTAGTGGTTAGTGGTCACTGGTCACTGGTCACTGGTCACTGACCTATCAGGAAATTCTTTAAGAAACTGTTCGCAATTAACATTTTCTGATACGTAAGTGTATTTTATAGAAATTTCATGAAATCTTAACAAAAATCTACTGAGTATTTGTTTACATAAGCAAAGACACCAGTTAGTAACATTACTGGGTAAATATCTACCTACGGAGAATATTTGTAAACAATACTTGGTAAAAACAAATGACAATGTTAGCTAATTACACTGATGAACGTGGAAGTGGCAGAATTGACCTGCATACCTATGCGGGCAGCTGAATTCCGAGCGCGAATTACAAATTAGCGCCTAAGAGTTCCTTCGGCAAAATACTATTGTGTGTTGCGATCGCGGCTTGACGACTGCCTTCATTCCCATAACTCAGATGAATTATTATATAGCTATCTGGCTTATAAGGCAATCGTTCAGCCCACTCAATTGCTACAATTCCCGGTGTGACCTCAATACCTTCCCAATAAGTTTCCAGATTTAGAGCAGCCACTTCCTTTGGTTCTAACCGATAAAGATCGAGGTGGTACAAGGGGATGCGTCCTTCCGTATACTCATTAATTAGAGTAAAAGTAGGGCTGACAATTGGTTCGGAGATACCCAACCCTTCACCTAAACCTTGGACTAGGGTTGTTTTGCCTGCACCTAAATCGCCTTGTAATAAAATAACGCTCCCAGCACTTAAAGATTGACCGAGTGCAATACCGAGTTTGCGTGTTGCCTTGGTATCCGACAAATAAATTTTCATAATTTGTTAATTGTTAGTGGATAGTAGATAGTGGTTAGTGGTTATTAGCTACTAACAACTAACAACTAACAACTAACAACTAACAACTATCATTTTCCTTGATGTGCTCCACTGTACCAACGCCATAACACTTTTGCCAGTCGCTGCGGATTGTGGCGCACGCAACCTGTTTCATCTTCATGCATAACATTTGCCAGAACAATTCGTCGCCCTAACATTGTGACTTCTTCTCGATCTAGAAAGACAGGGTGAGAGTTTTGTTGGGCATAACGGACAAGTGCGCGAGGAGTAGGAGATTTTTTATGTACGAGTACGGCATTAAATAGGGGTTTTCCACATGCTGCATCAATTGCTCGAATGTGATCTGCAACAGTGTAATCTTGGGTTTCCCCTGGTTGAGTCATGATGTTACAAACATATATACGGGGTGCTTGAGAAGCTGCGATCGCATCAGCAATTTCTGGGACTAGCAGATTGGGAATTACGCTAGTGAAAAGACTACCGGGACCCATAATAATATAGTCAGCTTCTTTGATTGCCTTGATAACTGCTGGCAAAGCTGGGGGATGGGCGGGAGTACAGCCAATTTTGACAATATGACCTCCGGCTGCGGTGATATTAGATTCACCTTCAATCCGCCGACCATCAGACAATTCTGCCCAAAGGCGAACATCACTGAGAGTTGCGGGTAATACTTGTCCTCGGATAGCTAAGACTTTAGAACTTGCTGCGATCGCCCGTTCGAGGTCACCAGTAATATCGCTGAGTGCTGTTAAGAATAGATTACCGAAACTGTGACCTGTTAAGCCATCCCCTGCTTTAAAGCGGTATTGAAAGAGTTCAGTTAATAACTTTTCTTCATCAGCCAACGCTGCTAAACAGTTGCGAATATCTCCTGGTGGTAGAACACCAATTTCCCGACGCAACCGTCCCGAAGAACCCCCATCGTCCGCGACAGTGACAATAGCGGTAATGTTAGCGCTGTAAACCTTGAGTCCTCGAAGTAATGTAGAAAGACCAGTGCCACCGCCAATTGTGACAATTTTTGGTCCTCGATACAATCGTCGATGCGCCAGCAAGACATCAATAAGTTCTTCATCGCCTTCTGGTCTGAGGACTTTTGTAATTGAACCTACTGTCCGAGTTTGTCCCCATAAAAGCAATAGCAAGCCACACAACAAAACCAAAGGACCGCTAATGTAGTACGGTACAATGTTGGTAATTGTTCCCAGAAAGTCCTTGATCAACTCAATCGCCCAAAAAATTGGGGTTAGTCTAACCCAAATTGCAAGACCGAGACTTGCTAGCAGTACACCCCCAACGCTGATGAGCAACCATCGTTTGATCGATATTCCAGGGGACAACCATTTGAACCACTGATTAACCCGATGGGAAGTGCGACGGCGCGACTGCTTTTGCAGGGCGTTGAGGGCTTGTCTGAGAAAACCGATTGACATACCACAAAAAGGAGCAGTGCTACTAACAACAATGAATAACAGAAAATGTACACCACGTGGTTTTTTCCCGAATGTGGAATTGTGACATTTTGCCATCCCATTAGACCAAAACAGAGTAGTCAAAGTTGCCAGTATGCCGACTCATTCTTCCTCTAGGTATAGAGAAACAATAAGTGAATGGAACAGCGAATTTTAGGGCTAGATCCCGGACTGGCAAGTTTGGGATTTGGCGCGATTATATGCCAAAAAAGTCAAACAAAGGGGCAACAAGAATCAGTAAATTTACTAGATTTTGGTGTCATCAGTACCCCAGCGAGTATGGAGTTAGGACAACGACTATGTACTATATACGACGATCTGCACACCCTGATCGGGGAATATAAACCAGAATTAGTGGCTATTGAGAAGTTCTTCTTCTATCGTATGGCAAATACCATCCTTGTGGCACAAGCACGAGGTGTTGTATTGTTAGTTCTCGCACAGCATAAGTTACCGATTGTGGAGTTTACACCCGCTCAAATTAAACAAGCGCTTACGGGGTATGGAAATGCAGAGAAACAAGAGGTTCAAGCAGCAGTCGCGAACGAGTTGAATTTGGATTATGTTCCCCGCCCTGATGATGCTGCAGATGCGTTAGCTGTGGCGTTGACTGGGTGGTTTCAGATTTAGATAGCGAACCTCATACTCGTTTAACAATTTTATAAACTCTTTGAAATCCTGGTTCAGCATGGTATTTTTATCACCAAATCATATATAGCAATTCCCACTTCCGTAAGGTACACCGAAAAAATAATTAACCGCAGATGAACGCAGATGGACGCAGACAAATTTGTATCTCAATAGATTAAGAAATGCTATAATTGATATATTTGGCGGTTTAAACTTATGCCTCAATCATACCATTTTGTTTTTTTGGTAAAGATTTAATTACCTTAACTAAATTTTCTAAATTCGATCCACCTTGAAGAATTTCATTCAAAGTCTTTTCAAAGATATTATCAAATGAAGGATTATTGATTGAAGATTCAATAGCACAGATAAGAAAGTTATAGGGCGTTATATATCTAACTCTTAATTCAGTTTTTGAATCTTCTAAATCCTTAAAACTACCATCAATTATACAAGATCTATCATCATACTCCGCTCTCGTAATCAAATAATTATCGTTGTAAATTCCATATTCTTCAAGATAGTAGCCAAGTTTTCTCTGCCAATATTGAATTTCTTCTTGTGTGCTTGTGCAAAGTAGAGTTGTCTCCATTGGAGCGGTTTCAATATAGACAAAACACTGATAATCTAAACCAGAATTAAAAGCAGCAACTCTATTAATTTTTAATTCATAAGCATCAATAAGAACTATGTCATTTTTTAAGAGTTTAAAACTACTAATATGTAAATTTGCTAATCCTCGTAGCCATAAAATAGGATTAAATTTTTGAATAACTAAAGGAGCTTCTAATAGTTTAGCTATTCTCTGAGTTGCTTCAATTGGTGATTCAAAAACTTTCAAACCTCGTACACCAGGAAATGCTCTCATAAATCTTCTATAAAACAAATCAATACTATAATTACTATCTTTTGATATTGCTATTTTCTTTTGCGGCAAAAATTTACTTTTAAAAACAGGATTTTTTTCCTCCGAATTATTATCCAGAGTCATGGCGATTATTCCTTCTTCAAAAGCTCTATAAAAAATATTTTGACTGTCTTGAATATCATAACCTAGAGCATCATAAAATCCTTGAGAGAATTTTAGTGCAGCCATATCCGTAATTTTCTGATTCATCCCAATTACATAATCAATATGTTCACTTATAGCTTCGGCTGTTTTATCTGAGTGACAAGCATTCAAGACTACACATTCTACATAATTCTTGTGTAATCTAAAAAGTGTGGCAAGTGGCTCTGGCATAACTATGTTAAGAGAACCGGCATCATCTTCTAATACTAAGCTACCATCTTCCATTCCATAACCGCAAAAATGAATGATTTGTGGTTTCTCTTCAGCAAGTGCTCTCCGAATATCTTGAGAGCGTACAGCAGCTCTAGTCTTAATTTCATAAAAATCTCTTCTTGTAGCGCGTCGAATAGCTTCTTCTATTTCACGGATCTCTCTGTCTAATCGCAAATTTGAAGAAATTGCTGATAAGATTAAGATTTTTTTAGGCTGGGTAGTCATACTTGTTGCTCCTCAATAGGAAACTACTGCTGCATTATATTATAAAGTTTCTGAAAAGCTGAGTCTTAACATCCTTTCACAGAAACTCGACTAGTTATTTGACGATAAATTGCTGAAGAACGGGGTGTTTTTGAAATCTTCAAAGTCTCTTCAACAGCTTTTTTGGGGTCATTAGGTTTAGCTGATGAAGATTGCCAGAGACCTTTTTTTTCTAACCATTGTCGTAGGGGAACATCTTGTTTATATTTAAATGCTGTCGCTACAACAGGAGAATCTTGCAATATCCAGGCTTCTAGTTCTGGACTGATAACAATAACTGCAAAATTATTGTCTTTCCATCCACTCTTAAGCATATTACTACTGATGCGCTCTTCAATAGCGTTGACACCTGGTGAACCTTCCCAGTCATTATCGAGAACTATAACAGCATGATGATGTGTTCTTTGATAAAGACGGAGAAATTCATGAGCACGGGTAAAAACTCCTGGGTCGCTACCACTTTCATCTACTATTAAATCTTCATTGATCTCGAATTTAAATTGATGAATTCCTAAACTTAAATGAAACTTTTCTCTCGTTAAAAAACCTAGAAATGTAGCCTCCATATTTTTGTCAGCTAGTAGGAAGATACAATCTCTCATCCAAATACCCCCGCAGCAAACAGGGAACCAAGGTCAATGCTCCCCATCCAGTCTTGAAAACGCGGATGCTTATCCCCTGGTATTGCTTTTACACCATTTTCCTGACTTTCTTTCATTACAATTACTGATTTTAGATCGGTATGTGCTAAAACTACCGGAGAATAAGTAGACATAAAAATTTGAGAATCATACAAAGAACTTAAAGATTGCAGGACTACCTCTATTAATCTAGGATGGATACTGTAAACAGGCTCTTCTACAAGAATTACACGTGGTATTTGAGGTAAATAAGGTAGAATTGTCAATGCCAAAATATTTAGCATTCCATAAGATAGTTCGGACGATGTAACAATATGTTCTCCAGAATATTTTAATTGCAGATAAGCGTGGTTATTTTCCTCCGATCGCACAGCTTGAATTGTCTGCAAATTAGGAAAAGCCATTTTAATATGTTCGACCCAATAATCAAATAAATCTGGTTGCTCTGTTTGTAAATTTAGAACTAACCAAGGTAAATTTGCCGCATCAGAACGCAAAGTTTTTCGTTGACTTGGTGGAAAAGCTTTCCTTAACAATGAGTAACTCGGTTGATAGCACATTATCTCTTTTTCTAAAAAATTTTTAAACCAAAGTGTAGCCGGAAAATCATGAAATTCTTGTGGGAAGTTGGCTAAAACTAATTCTTGAGGTTCTAGTTCAAATTCCATGCGATCGCCAATATTATTTTCTGGCATGATAAGCGCTCGATCTCGTAATCTTCGTTGAATAATAGGTTGTTTATTAAAAGAATCTTTTATTCTCGTTTTTCTATCTGTTTCTGGCTCAAAATGTTCGGAAGTTATAATATATAAATATTCATAATTTACAGGAATTTCCGTATCACTAACTATTTTCAAGTTGAGTTCATAACGCACATACTGTGGATGTAAAATCTTACTGGTGACGACATTGAACGCTTCAGGTTTCAATAACTGACTAATAACCTCTTGTGGTAACTGAGCTTCTATAGCAAACCCAAAATTATCGCCTTGTTGCTTGTAAATCAAATTTCGTAAGCTGTCCACTCGGCGACCTCCAGTAATAGACGGAGACTCCAAAAATGCAGGTACTAATCCCTTTGATAAAACTTCGCTAAGCAATACAGGTATGTCAAGCAGCGTACTTTTACCTGTTCCATTTAGACCAATTAATACATTATATTGACCGACTTGAATATCCAGATTGTCAAAACAGCGATATTTATATGCTTCTATTCGAGAAATCATGCGTTACAACTTAAGTTACTATTGAATTATACTCATTATATTTGGCTAAAATTCTATAGCAATTCTATTGGATTTATGAAATACAAGTTTGGCGAGTATGCCTACCACGAAGACTTTTGGTGGGCATTGCCCACCCTATGAGACTGGAAATTTTTACAGTAGTTATGGAACCGCAGATATATGCGGATGCACGCAGATGAAGTTGTATTTCATTTGGATGAGAACCGCTGTGTTTATGGCGTTTTGGATTTTTACTGCCACGTTTGCTCTATTTGGCTTGTAGAATGCATTATTAAAAACCTCTGTCAAATCATTGTCTTTTAGTTTGACACGTTACAAGATGTTTCGCTAAATACAATCAAGAATGGTACACCGCTTCCTAGTCTACCAATCTACAAATCGGTCGGCGTCCATCTGCTAAAGGCTGCGGTTAATTCTTCTATAACTTATAGAAGTGGGAAATGTTATATAAAAAACGTATTAAATACTACTACCATAACAGTATTTATAACAAGTTAAGAAAATTGTATGACTGTCAGCGAGGAAGTCTTTTTTAAATGACTACTCCCTTCGGTGCCAGAAGACTACCATTACAGGTAGGGTGGGCACTGCCTACCAACGGCGAATGTGCGGCATAGCCCTACCTACAAAGTAAGTGGAATTTTAGAGCCCAAAGGGAGTAAGTGCATAAGGCAATTTTGATGAAACCTATTTACAGGCAGAAGATTAATAAATGAAGTCACGGTAACCCATTCATAGTCCAACCAAAAAGCATTTAAAAAATCGTCTTATTTTATGAGGATTTCATGAAAAAATACCTTTCTAAAACAGTAATTGTATTTACTGTTGTTGCTACTTTAACAACTGGCTGTCGCTCTAGTGAAGACTACAAAAAATTAACAGATGCAGGAACAAAATATGCTGAAGCTGTTAATGAATTATTAACAACTGCTGGTGATATTAGAATCGATCTCACCTCCGAGCAAATATTGCGCGATGATAGACAGAGCAATCAAAGCCTTGAGAACTATATGCAGCGTTCTCAATCAGATTTAAAACGGCTGCAAGTTATAGAAGACGTTCGCAATCATAACATTCTTCTGAGAAAATACTTTTCCACACTTCAGGAGTTAGCAACTTCTAATGCACCTAACGATGCACAATTAGAAATTGCAAGTATTGCTACAAATCTTAACAATATTGGTCAAAGGTTAGAAAATAGCGAGGTACTGTCTTCAAGAAATGAAGGAATTGCTAGAGCAGCAACCAATGCTATTATTAGTTCCAAAATCAAAGGTGCATTAAAAGAAGAGTTGGAAAAACGGCATAAAACAATTCTGAAAGAATTGACAATACAACAAGAAAT
Organism: Scytonema hankhaensis NUACC26; assembly: GCF_045865695.1. Taxonomy (NCBI): domain Bacteria; kingdom Bacillati; phylum Cyanobacteriota; class Cyanophyceae; order Nostocales; family Scytonemataceae; genus Scytonema; species Scytonema hankhaensis. Next base: position 175,095 of record NZ_BAACAP010000253.1, on the reverse strand, counting down.
GCTTAATTTTCTGAGTGAAAGTTTGCAAGATGATGTTGAAATGATGAAATCGGCACGCGAACAGCGCCTCATTATAGAACCTCTCACAAGTAGCACAAACATCGAGGCGCAAAACCAATGGATTGAAGATAGAAGAAAAATCATCACGATAGATAGAAAGGTAGCAGAACTTAAGAATGCAGGTGAGGCATTAGGGGAATTTCAAAAAGCTTATGAGGCTGCAGTGAGAGGCGAATTGAATACAGCACGTCTCAATCACCTCTTAAGAGATATAGATACATTTTTAGCGCTTATCGAAAACAACAATTAATCAATTTGTAGAAGAATTAGAAGGAATAGTATCATGACAAATACAAGTAACCAAAACTTACAAACCAAACAGCAAATATTAGCAGAGATGAGGCAGCATGAAAAAAGGCTTGGTTCGGCCGAAATGAATAGAGCAATCCAAAACGAACCCGATGAAAACCGGAGAAAGGAATTGCTTGATATCAGAAGAAATTATGAAGAAGCTCGTAAAAACTTAGAGAATGCAGTTTTAGAAAAAATTGGATTGCGTTTAAAAGAGCAAGAAAACGAGTTGAAAAATGCCTTGAATGAACTAACCAATGTACTAGAAAAAATTAACAATACAGTTGCAGTTCTTAGAACAGTTAATCTAGTTACAAGTATTGTGGGTCGAATTGTTAGTATTTTTTGATGATAACCAGCAATTCACCTGTTATACCGAATAAATTGTTGTAATCATGAGACAGAGTATCCTGCCTGTGAATCTAGAACGGGCGTCTCGCCCGTTCCACAAAAATGTGATTTTGTTATCTATATCAATCAAAAAGTGGTGTTCTCAGCTGAGTTACTATACACCCCGACGAATACGGATTTGACCGGGGGTAATAACAGTGAATGAGCCAAAAAGTGCTTCTTGATGCTGTTCAATTACACCAGCAACGATCTCTCCTCTCAAAATCGGCGATAAGCTTCCTAAACGAAGGAGAATGACTCCGACTGCGGAACGAGACTCACGAAATATCAACTCACCAAAGTCTGTGTCTGCAGTAAGAAGTAGCGCATTTTCGCTATTTGCCATTGCTAGAACAGTCTCGTCGCTGATTTCTGGATTCATCTCTACAATAGCAAAGACAGTGTGACCATCAGATCGTAAGCGATCTACAACCTGGCGTGGGATGTTGGCGTCAGCAAGGAAAATCATGTATGGTTGGAAATGGAGAACACACGCTCATGTCGAACTGATTCGGCTGCAAACGTAAGCGCTGCTTGAATTCCCTGATGGGTGAGGGAAGGGTACGCATCAAGCAACTCATCAATAGTACGCCCTCCTGCCATCTCCTCAAGAATATGCTCAACGGTAATGCGAGTCCCCTTGACAACGGGTTTTCCAAGCATTATTTTCGGGTCAGAAACGATGGATGGTTCCATATAATTTACCTCATATTAATTAAATGTATAGTTCTATCTTCTATCGTTCTATCTAAAGACATACCACCCTTATTTTACAGCCACTTGTATGAAACAATAATCTCAGTATGTTTTAATACTGACCACTAATCATTGTTCGCTGATTCAATCCCAAGTCAGCAGCAATACGATGAGCGCAAGCAAACCCAGAAAATGCCACTGCATTTAAACCCTGACCGGGGAACGTACTATCTCCCACACAGTAAAGCCCTGTTACTGAGGTTCTATTAAATGGCATTCCCAACAACCCCCGCAACTTATAGCGGGGGATTGGTCCATAAGTACCATCATCACGACCTAAAAATCGCCGATGGGTTTTAGGTGTCCCCACCTCTAAATAATCTAAACCATCATTTAATCCTGGAAAAATCTTTTCCAAACGGTCAATTATTCTCCAAGCCGCTTGTTCTTTCTTGGCTTCATACTCACTTACTGATAAACCCTGCCACTCATCAATCCAGGAAGGTGTAAAAGAATGAATGATATGATAACCAGAAGGTGCTAATTCTGGGTCAAGCAATGTAGGAATCGACACAAATAGAGTTCCCTCTGTTGCTGTCATCTTTTCCCAATCTTCTAGCAAAATATGATGGCACTCTGTTCCAGAAGGTAAAACTTCCGCTTTGACTCCCATGTGTAAATTTAAAAAACTTGGTGACTTCTGATAGCGTAGCTGCCATTTCTTCTCATTAGATGGAATTTCTTGTGGATTAAGTAATTTCTCAAAGGTATCCCAGCGTGTAGCATTTGAGATAATTCGTTTGGCTCGGTACACTTGACCGTTGGTGAGTCGTACACCCACAGCACGTTTATTTTCTATAATAATGTTAGAGACTTTAGCTTGATATTGAATTTGACCGCCTGCTTGAATCAACCCTTCTACTAATTTTTCAGCAATTTTTCCTACTCCACCTTTAGGGTAATTCACACCTCCATAGTGCCTGTCTGAAAAAACCATTCCAGCATTGATTGCGGGTGTCATCTGAGCTGGTACGACTGACCAGCAATAGCACTCCATATCTATAAATTTTAGCAACTGAGGGTCTTTAATATAATGCTTTGCTATATCTCCAACATTTTGAGGAAGGTATTTTGCTAAGCCAAGACACGCTAATGGCTTCTGAAAGAAACTCCGAAGTAAATACCGGGGTTCTTCCAGTGATAATAACTCTAGACTGTTGAGATAATTGAAGACTTTCCAACATTCATCGTAAAATTGACGAATTCCTTTACTTTCATGGGGAAAGTATTTAGTTAAAGAAAGCAAGAATTCTTCATACACGCGGTCAACTTTAATATCTAAACCGTCTGGTAAATGATAATGAATTTGAACGCGATCGGGAATCACTTCTAAGTTAACATTGACTGCTTGTAAGGCGCGAGTGAGTAAGTTAGTCGTTCCTTTTTGCCCGAATCCAAATATCATTGATGCTCCAACATCAAATCGATAACCCTGTCGCTCAAAATAACCAGCGCTACCTCCAGGAATTAAATATTGTTCTAGTAGCAGCACTTTAGCCCCTTTTACTGCTAATTGAGTTGCTGCGACTAAACCGCCTATCCCAGATCCAATAACTATGGCATCAAAAAAGGGACTGGGGACTGGAGATTGGGAATTTGTCATTTGAAACATGAAATTAGTAAATTTTGACTCTTAATGATTTTAAAGTGTCCAGTGTCCTATTATCTCAAACTAAAGAACAAGCCAAAAAATGTGAATGACTCTATAGCAATCCTAAATCATTTATAAACAATCTTAGGTACTGTAGGGTGGGCAATGCCCACTACCAAGTCTATTGATGAGCATTGCCTACCTATATTTTATAAATCAAATAGGACTGCTATAGTATTTATTTTCTAATATCCTAATCCCCAATCCCTAGTCCCCAATCGCCACTCAAAAAAACAGGGACAAGCCAGAAGAAAGCTGACCAATCCCGTTTGCCGATCCTTAAAGAGAGGAGAACACTGAATAACAATATACCCTTGATTGAGAATTCTTGTCAACTACTAATGCAATTAATTATCAATAAATTTAAAGCAGTTGTCATACTGGAAACTTGCTATCGGCAAAAAGTATTATGATGTTTCAGTCGTTAACTATTACAAAAAGCGGCTATTTCCGGCTATGACGCTACAATTGCGCGTATACGTTCCCCCTCATCCTCTCATAAAGCACTGGTTGGCAGTTGCTCGCGATGCTGGAACTCCCTCAGTGCTGTTTCGCAGTGCTATAACGGAGTTAGGAAGGTGGTTGACTTATGAAGCAGCTCGAGAATGGTTGCCTACTCAAGAAACAACAGTACAATCTCCTCTAGATGCCTGTCCGGCAACTTTGATAGATCCAACGGTACCTGTGGCAGTTGTACCAATTCTACGAGCCGGATTGGGGTTGTTGGAAGGGGCGCAAACAGTTCTGCCTCTGGCATCGATTTATCATTTAGGCTTGGTACGAAATGAAGAAACTCTACAACCTCAGTGTTACTTAAATAAGTTGCCACAAAAATTTCAACCCCAAACACGAGTGTTGGTTACCGATCCAATGCTTGCAACGGGTGGATCTATGATGGCAGCTATGGCAGAATTAACACAACGGGGTGTCGATCCAACTCTGATTCGGATTATTAGCGTAGTGGCAGCTCCACCAGCTTTGCAAAAATTAAATGATGCTTATCCCGGCTTAATTGTTTACACTGCTACTATCGACCCAATGGTTAACGATCGCGGCTTCATTGTACCTGGTTTGGGCGATGCTGGCGATCGTATTTTTGGAACTTAAGCTAGTATGCACGTAGGGGCAGCGACCAGTAACCAGTGACCAGTAACCAGTGACCAGTGACCAGTGACCAGTGACCAGTGACCAGTGACCAGTGACCAGTGACCAGTGACCAGGGAATAATAATAAATGATGACTGATAACTGTAAAGGAGTATGAGGTGGTAAAGATATGAGTCAGCGAGATGGTTTTGCAAGTGGTTTTTTAACTGGAGCAATTGTTGGTAGTCTAGTAGGAGGGCTTGTGGGTGCGCTTGTTGCTTACAAGCGAGAACCTGAAGAATTACCAGAAGAAGAGCGTCAGTTAACTTCTAGTGCAACAGAAGTTAAAAAAGCAGCGAAAAAGCGTCCTATCAAAGCTTCTGAGGAAGACAATATGGAGATGGAGATGGCACGGCGCTCTCTAGAAGATAAAATTGCTCAACTCAATGCCACAATTGATGAAGTGCGTCAGCAATTGGGTCAGGTGAATGGCAATGTCCATCAATCTCCACACGATCGCTCTTCTCGCGCTGAGATACAGTGACCAGTGACCAGTGACCAGTGACCAGTTGGTTAACGACTTAAAACTGGGAAATAAGGTTGATTGTCGTATTATCTGCACCCGTTGTGGCAAGCGCTAAATTAGAATCAAAGATAAGACTGCTTTTAACACTTAATAGGAATCTAAGCCATCCATGAATCTACTGATTACCACGCTCTATCAATTCGTACAGATTTATAGTATCCTACTGATTATCAGAGTTCTCTTGTCATGGTTCCCTAACATTAGTTGGGGTAGTCAGCCATTTGCAGCCCTCAGCCAAATTACAGATCCTTACCTCAATCTGTTCCGTTCTATAATTCCCCCTTTAGGTGGAATGGATTTTTCTCCAATACTGGCTTTCCTACTGCTAAACGTCTTGAGTTCTTTACTCATGTCTCTAGCACGCCTTCCCATAGTCGGTTAAATTTGGTCGTTGCTTCAATAATCGTCTTAAAAGAACAATGTAGAGACGAGCCATGGCTTGTCTCTACAGAAATTGTCTACAATCCACAATCTACAATTAATTTAATTTCTGTAAATTTTTATTAGAGACGATCGCTAAAAAACCGTCTCTACTTTTTTGCTAATGGTCACTGGTTACTGGTTACTGGTCAGTGTGAATTACTTCCGAATTTGAGCGCTGAATCCTGATGCCTTAAATTGCTTGAGTTTTAAAGGCAAAGGTTGATTCGCTGCTACGGAAATTCGCAATTCAAAATCACTTACACCGGGCGGAATTTCATCAATAGATCCAAGGCGCGTGCGGTTTTGCATCACTGGATCGTTGTTAGCGTCATAAATACGACCAAAAATATCCGCATCATAGACAGTCTTATTAGTGTCATTTTTAGCTTTACCTGTCACGAGAAAGCAGTTGGCTGCCATAGTCGTTCCACCACTTGTTACTGCACCTTTTGCTAGTTCTGGCGGACATTGTTGGTAAGTGAGATCGTATAGCTTAACTTGTGTCAGTGCTTCAGCAAAAGGGGAAAATGCTGATGATAGTACCCAAATGATACAGGCAATAAGAATAACTGTGAGCGCTCGCAACTGCATAAAAGACATCGTGGATAAATAGAATCATAAGCTACACTTACCTCAGCTTACAGGAATTTCGCTCTATAGGTATGGAAGACTTCTTTTTTAATTTTGTAATAATTATTAAATAAAGCTCTCAGCAACTTGCTAAGAGTTCAATTTAGTCCTCAATTGCTGTACCACCTATGAGTCCAGATGAGATTCAAGTAGCTTTGCAAGCGGCGTTCTACCGTTGCGATGCAGTTAGCTGTCCTCTCAACGATACACAAAAGGAGATCCTCCTACAAGTCGTAGAAAAACTTAAGGAAAACTCTCAACTAGAAGTATCAGATGTTTTAAATCCATTAGACGAACTGATTCAAGAGGAAAGACAAGCACTGTTAGAATTTGTCAAAGCCCAAGAAGCGCAAAACCTTTCGTGGAAAGCACAGCTACTGAACGATTGGCTGCTTGAACAGGACTCAGGTGCAGTACAGTTTATTCGCGATCGCTATGGCTTACAATGGCTCAATCGCGTTGAAGAGCGTCATTTCCAAAAGTATACAAGTGAGTCCGTGCCAAAGTTAAAAGTTGGCGATCGTATTGAAGTATGTAATGCTTTGTGGGAGTGGGTACAAGACGATGGTCCGTGCAGTCGTCAATGGTACAATTGTATTGTTATCGGATTAGATGAAACGCATCACAGTAGTGGGTCGTCAACCAACTGCATTATTCGCTTCAACACTGGAGAAGAATACGAAATTCAAGGAATGTATGAATGGAATCGGTATTATTGGCGATTGGGGACTGGGGATTAGGGACTAGGGACTGGGGATTGGGAATTGGGGATTGAGCAATAGGAGAAAAAGGAAAAATTAATAGTAACTTATTTCATAATCGCCAATTGCTAATCGCCAGTCCCCAATCGCTAATCGCTAATCGCCAATCCCCAATCGCTAATCGCTAATTAACTGGCTCAACAGAGGCTCTTAACCCATTGTTGTTAAATATATTTACCATACTATCGGCATTGTAACGGGTGCTGAAAATACCTGCTTGCATAACATTACGACCTCGCCAGAGAGTCCGAAAAGCACCGGGTGCAAGAAATTTTATGAGTTCTTGGTCTTTCTCATTCTGTATTTCAACAATAACTCGATAACGTAAATTAATGCCTTCTTGCGCTGATGATACTGATGCTGTGTTATAAACTGTCGCTGATGAATTTTGAGGGCGTGTTTTTTGCCTACCGCGACTGTTACCTAAAGGAATAGTGGCGTCGGGAACTGGTAGAAGGGCTGACTCACCTACAGGGGCTGCTTCTAAACTAGGTATTGATGCTGCTTGAGACCGGGCTCTTTGTACTGGCGCGGGTGCCAGTATGGTATTTGACACTTGAGAATTGGCTTGGGGGGCGGCAAACTCGATAGTATCAGGAGAAATTTGCGTAGAATTTGATTGTAAAGACTCTGAAGAATTACTGATTGGGAGTTGAGTGGCTCTGCTAGGAAAAGGTACCCTTTGACGTAAGATCGTTCTGTTTGGTAATGGTTGTCCTCGATATGCTGTCCTGGAAATAGGGGTTAGGGGGTAGGGAGTAGGGGGTAGGGAAGAGAAATTTTCATACTTATGATTTACTTCTCCTCCAAGACCTGATGCGATCGCGACATTACCTGTAAAATCGACTTTACCAGCAATACGGTTTTGATTTATTTTGTTACCAAAAGCTGGAAAAATTTCTTTGGCAGCACTAGCGTTGATATCGTGACGAGTGTTGTTGCGAAACTCGTTACCGCCCGGTTCGGAAGAACTTCCCAAGTTGGGAAATGCTAAGGCAAGAGCAACTAAACCATCTTCTTTGCTACCCTGAATCAGATTATTTCGCAATACTGGACGAGCTTTGGCTTGTACGACAACACCAACCCTGTTGTACTGAATCTGGTTACCCACTATGAGTGGCTGGGAGTTTTGAGCAACGTTAATGCCAAAACCTGTTTGTTGAAATACGTTTTCTCGTACTTCAGGACGCGAGGAGCCAGAAATTGTAATTCCGTTGGCTCCATTTTCATAAAAGAAATTATTACGAATAACAGGTGAACTGTTACCTGTGACAATAATCCCATCTTGGGTACTGCCAGTAAAAGTATTTTCTACAATTAACGGATTACTATATTCAATCCACAAACCATAACCGCGTGGATTGGGATTGCTGAGAGTTACTCCAGTCAAGCCTGCTTGGTTTGCACCCACGATAGTGACGTTCTGACCTCCAAAAGTACGGCTGAGGTAATTACCTCCTCCGGTAATTACGATACCACGACCTTTGTTGCGATTGTCTCCTTGAATTGATACATTTGGTTTGAGAACTAAAGGAAATTTTTCTCCTGTCTCAGTACTGTAGGTTCCTTTTGATAACATAATAACTGTATTGGAACCAGCGACTTGTAATGCTTGAGTAATTGTTTTGAAAGGAGCGTTTTCACCACCGTTTCCTACTTTGTCATCTCCGATACCTGGGTTGACAAAGAGTACATTTACCTGAGACATTGTTTTGACACCGGGTTGTTCTCCATTTCTAATTTCGGTGGAGGGTAACTGACCGAAAGCGGCGTTCCGGCTTGCATCTAGCAATCCTGTTAGTGCCACTCCTAGGCTAACGGTACACAATAAAATTGAAGAACGAAGTAATGACATTATTGATACATGAATGAAAGAATTTGACTTGTAGCTCTCATTCATTAATTTTGCCGACAAGGCATAGATCCAACAAGGCTTGCTTATAACGTGGGGGCAATTCACTTTGGCAAACTCCTTTAACTAACTAGCATTTTCTATACTTTTTTAGATGTAGATATGGCCATAATATGACTCGTATGTCAATCGACTGGGGATTATCGGTCCAACGTAATTTAAGAAAAAACTTATTGAAATACCAAGATTCTTACGAATATGAAAGAGGCAGGCTGTTACGATGAAAGCACGAATGGGGTTGTTGTAATGGTCGGAGCCTATAGCCAAAAGGAACATATTCAGCAGGTGGTTTACCGGATACTAGATGCCAATTTGGATCGCGCTCGCGAGGGCTTGCGTATCATTGAAGAATGGTGTCGGTTTGGCTTAAATAGTTCCCAACTGGTTGAGGAATGTAAGAAAGAGCGACAAGAACTAGCAACCTGGCATACTCCAGAATTACGGGTGGCGCGAAATACTCCTGATGACCCCGGAACAGATCTGACTCACCCTCAAGAGGAACAGCGCACCGATATTAAGTCGTTGTTACAAGCAAATTTTTGCCGAGTGCAAGAAGCTTTGAGGGTTTTGGAAGAGTATGGCAAGCTTTATAACCCAAATATGGGTAAAGCTTTTAAGCAGATGCGCTATCGTATTTATACCTTAGAAAGTCGTCTGATGGGATATCAGAGGCAGCAACTTTTATTGCGATCGCATTTGTATCTAGTGACCTCCCCAAATGAACGGTTACTCGATACTGTGGAAGCTGCTCTGAAAGGAGGATTAACTCTAGTGCAGTACCGCGATAAAGTAGCAGATGATACTAAGCGTCTGGAGCAAGCCAAGAAATTACGGCAGCTATGCAACTCCTACGGTGCTATTTTTATTGTCAATGACCGAGTGGATTTGGCTTTGGCAGTAGATGCAGATGGAGTTCATCTCGGACAACAAGATTTACCTATTGCTGTTGCCCGTCAGTTACTCGGACCCCACCGCTTGATAGGTCGTTCTACCACAAATTTGCAAGAATTGCAAGCCGCTATTGCTGATGGTGCAGATTACGTCGGTGTCGGACCCGTTTATGAAACTCCGACGAAGGAGGGCAAGGCAGCTGCCGGGTTAGAATACGTTAGCTATGCTGCTAAAAATTGTCCTATCCCTTGGTTTGCCATAGGTGGAATTGATACGAGCAATATCAACGACGTTATCGATGCAGGCGCAAATCGCGTAGCTGTGGTACGCAGTCTCATACAAGCGGAACAACCTACCTTGGTAACACAATTTTTTATCTCTCAGCTGACAAATCGCGTGAGGCCAGAACATGGTAAATCCTATATCTGACCCAATTACACTTCAAGTGAATGGCGAAACCCGCAATTGCCCGCCTCAAACTGCTTTGCCAGACTTACTCCAACAATTGGGGTTTAATCCCCGTTTAGTTGCAGTAGAATATAATGGTGAAATTTTACACCGTCAGTTTTGGTCTGAAACGAGAATTGAAGAAGGCGATCGCATTGAGGTAGTGACTATAGTTGGTGGGGGCTAAGTCAATACACTCGAATAGTAGGACTCGGAAGAGTAGAGCGATCGATGGAGAGTTTTTTGACCTGCTAACTGTTTCCCTCGACGCCCTAATGCTTCGCGCAAATTTCGATCCTGACAAAGACGCTTAAAGGCTTGGAAAACATCATGCCCAGAGTTAGGAGCGACGAGAATACCATTTTCCTCATGGTAAATGATATCTGATACGCTGCCAAAATTGGAAGCGATCGCGGGCTTACCAAAGTAACCTGCTTCCAAGCAAGCCACACGACTATCATCAAAAGAAGAAAGTTTCTTATTATCGCACAAACTCACCATTGCAAATATATCGCAAGCGGCATAATAACTTGTTAATTCTTGGTCAGAGAAACACTGGGCAAAATGAACTCTTCCCTGTACCCGTAAGCGATATGCCAAAGATTTCAGTTCGGACTCATAAGAACCCCGCCCACACAAGATGTAATGTACGTCAATCCCACAAGTTAGCAGGAGTGTTAAATTTTCAATAACACGGTCAAAGCCCTTACGCTTTGTTAAGTGTCCTACTGAAAGAATAACCACTGCCGTCTCTGGAATTTTATATCCAACTCGAAGGTTAGCGCGTAAATCCCTGATACTATCTGGAGTTCTCGCACCAAATTTCTCTCCTCTAACAGCAGGCTTAATGGTGTGGGTAGGTGTATTAAAATTAAAATGAGTCGCCAAAAAATCTCGTGTATGAGAACTGCTACATACAATCCCTTGGACTCTGTTTAATGTAAGTTCAAACAGAGGACGCAATATAGGGTGACGCGATCGCCCAATAATATCCTGACCGTGTAGGTAGATGAAACAACGAATGGGTAGAAGGTAGCTTAAGAGCAACAGAGAAAGAAAATGGTAGCCATGACCCCATTCAATGTAGCGGTAGTGATAGCGAAAGTAGAGTTTAATGGCTAGTACAAATGACCAAATGGTATTGAAGAAAGTTTGTACTAGATTTCCCATAAGACGATGGCACCACAAATGGAAAATAGGCCAACGATATATGGGAAACTGTTGAGCTTTATCAAACAAGCGATCCCCGGTGCAACTAGCAGCTAAAACAATCACTCGTTCTGGATCTTGCAGACAACGATTGTAAACGTACTCTTCAATCCCGCCCTCTTGAGGTTGAAAGGAACGAGATATGACTAGGATGTCCGGGTAAGATGCAGCTTTAGCTCTAGTGGGAGCACTGATTCGTGAAATATTGTCCATCAGACATCTGAATAATTCAACATCAGGAAAGCTGAAAAACGAAATATTATCAATAAAATTGAAAAATGTATTTTTAGCTTGCTGGGTAACGTTTAGCTCAAACTAACCACTAGTTTAGTGAGTTCCCGAGAAAATTCCGTTCTATCTAAAGGATTAGTTCGAGAGTTCATAGGTTATCCCTTGCCCTTTAGTCGATATTAAAGTACTAGCTGCTGGATAGTCGTTTTATGGATTTAAACCAAAAAAACGATCCTAAATTGTATAATATACGGCAACCAACTTATGTTGAAATTACCTTAGTTAGCTACTGTTCTTAGAATATATGAATACCACTAAAATGTTATGCCAAAATGCCGAAAAGCTATCTTTCTTAATTATCTCTATCTAAAAAATAAAGAAATTATTTGATTTTTCTTGGTAGAATTATGTGCTGCTTTAAAAAACCAGATTTTGCACAAAAAAATTTATAATTACTAGAGATATTTAACTATAGCGCTCAAAATTTATTTTGTAGGGTGGGCACTGCCCACCATTCGCGCTTTGGTGGGCAGTGCCCACCCTACCTGAAATTTTTAATGAAGAATTTAGAATCTTAAAAGAGAAGTAAAAAAATCACTGGTGAAGAACAAGTAGATGTAAGATATAGAACCAAAATCATACTTAGATTCCCCAATACCCAATGCCCAATTCCCGATCCCCAAATAGTTCGGTTATCAACTCCAGAAATCCGCCCAAGGTTTGCTGTTGAGTTGATAGGGAAAACAGTACATTGGAAATGTACCTTGTTATCAAACCAGCAACCCCTTAGAAGATCGGGCTGACATCACCCACAGACCTCCATAATTTAGGATTGGGAGAAAAGATAACCAATACTGTTTTTCAAGTGACTGGATTATGCATAAAAAATTACAACAAGCTATCAAACCTGTTTTACAATCCCTATTCCTCCTAAGCCTTGTGTTCGCATTAGCATTCGGTCAAGCTAATGGAGCGTTAGCTGCAAGCGGAGGTAGAATCGGAGGCGGTTCTTTTAGAGTACCGTCAAGCCGTCCTTACTCATCTCCTCGGACTTATGCACCTCCTGGTGGAGGATATTATGCTCCATACCCTGGTGGTGGTTTTGGTGGTGGTTTTGGCTTTCCTTTCCTGCTTCCCTTCTTTGGATTTGGGGGTGGAATAGGTACTTTGTTTAGCGTTCTGATATTTATAGCGATCGCAAACTTTTTTGTTCAAACCTTCCGACGCATCGGTGGTGGTAGTGAAACAGAAGTTGGTAGCAACCCAGATGTTTCCGTTACTCGCCTGCAAGTTGGTTTGTTAGCTAGCGCTCGTGGTTTGCAAAACGAACTCAACTACATTGCCGAAACTGCTGACACCAACTCTCCTGAAGGTAGAGCAGAAGTTTTACAAGAAGCAAGCCTCGCCCTATTACGCCATCCAGAATACTGGGTTTATGCTGGTTCGGGGACGCAACAAGCGCGTTTAAATGCTGCTGAGGCACAGTTTAATCGTTTATCAATAGCAGAACGCAGCAAATTTAGTGAAGAAACTCTCACTAACGTCAATAACCAACTCAAAGCAGCAACACCTAAAGATGCTTTACCTGCTGCAGGGGGTGAACTCGACAATCCCACTAAGTTGATTACAGAAGGTCCTGGCGAATATATTATCGTTACCTTACTAGCTGCAACGCTGGGTAAATTCCAACTTCCAGAAGTTAATAGCCCTGACGATTTGCGTCAAGCTTTACGTGCAATGGGTAGTATTCCTGGGGAACAACTACTAGCAATGGAAGTACTTTGGACACCACAAGCCTCTGGCGATACCCTCACCTCTGATGACATCTTAGCTGAGTATCCAGATTTGAAATTGGTGTAAAGATTTTTATAGTCTGAAGTATGACTTCTTCATTAGGTGGGCAGATTGCTCACCTTTTTTGTTTTATCAGATCCTTTATGTCCTTTAGATCCCCGACTTCTCAAAGGATACCGTTGGCGAATGATGGGTCAGACCCCACACCTCGTTCCCAGGTTCTACCTGGGAATGCCTTACCGGAGGCGGAGCCTCCTGATTAAGTTCGCACGCGAGGCGGAGCCTCGCAGCCTGCGTTCCCAGGCTCCGCCTGGGAACGAGAGACGATCGAGTGAGGGGTGTCACCCCCCATTGACCAGCTGTATCCTCAAAGAAGTCGGGGATTTGAGAATTAGTAACAACTCAAGTTAACGAAGATAACGCAACTCGAAACCCACAAGTTCCATATTCTCCTGACTCATTTTTACGACGATTGGCACTGCGACATTTTGCAGGATGATCTGACCAAGAGCCACCACGAAGCACCCAGCGATCGCAATCTCCACCTAATTCCCAAACACTGCCATCATTGGGCGCACCAAGATAATTTTCATGCCAAGGATCGGCACACCATTCCCAAACTAACCCATGCATATCATACAAACCAAATGCATTGGCAATGTTGAAGCTACCTACTGGTGTTGTTTGCTTGCGGTGTTTACCAGTTGTTGACTTTTTAAAAGTATGAATTCCAGCGTAAACATAATCTCCATTATAGTTAGCTAAATGAGTCGTTATCGTCTCGCCAAAATGGAAAGGTGTTGTTGTTGTAGCACGACAAGCATATTCCCATTCGGCTTCGCTAGGTAAACGGTAATTTCGTTTAGTTATTTGCAATAGTCTAGCGCAAAATTCTTGAGCATCATACCATAAAATATTTTCTACAGGTCTATTAGCACCTTTAAAACTTGATGGATCTGGATTTAATTGCTTATTAACTGAAGGTAAAGCTGCAACAGCTTGCCATTGTGCTTGAGTTATGGGAAATTTACTCATAAAAAAAGGTTCTACCGTAACAATATGTTGCGGATATTCATCATGAAATCCCTCATTTTCAGGCGCTCCCATCATAAAGCTACTGCCAGGAATTGCCACCATTTCTAAAGTGGCTTCGTTACCCAAGTCTTGAACAAAAAAGTTTGCATTATGGAGAGCGCGACTAATTTCTTGACCTCGTGGATCTACATTCACTACATAAAAATCAAAGGATTTGAATTCAAGTTTTTGTTTTCCTTGTAAATGCTGTAAAGCTTCTTTAGCAGATTGATACCTATCTTTAGCAAAATGTTGCAGCAACTTATCTAAAACTTCCCCTAAATCCTTGCTAATGCTAATACCTTTTTCTTGCAAATATTCCCGCCACAACCATTGAGCATTATACGCATCATAGAGCTTATCAAAGAAATTTCCAGTGACATCTGCTGAAGGTAAACATTGAGTTAATAGACGCACGCAAGTTACACCCAAAGCATATAAATCGCTAGCTTCACAGACATATCCTTGTATTTGTTCTACAGGTGCGTAACCAGGAGTATAAATAACAGTACCAGGTTTTAAAGTTGTTTGAGTGACTTGCTTAGCACCGCCAAAATCAATCAATACGAGTTTGCCATCACTTTTGCGACGAATGATATTTTCCGGTTTTATATCTCTATGGATAACATTACGTTCGTGAATAAATTGCAGAACGGGTAATAAATCCAATAAAAGCTCGCGAATATGACTTTCTTCAAAAGAATGTTGTCGAACTTCCTGTACGAGAGTTTGTCCCTCGATAAATTCCTGTACGAGGTACAAACTTGTACTTTGTTCAAAGTAAGCAAGCAATCTTGGAATTTGAGGGTGGTCTTCTCCGAGTTCATAAAGCCGCTTGGCTTCTTCCTTAAACAATTCAGCCGATTTAATCCGTGCTGTTCCTTGTATGGGTGGGAAAAATTGCTTGATAACACAGGGCGCATCTAGTCTGTCAACATCTGTAGCTGCATATGTTTTGCCAAAGCCCCCTTCTCCAAGCAATCTCTTCACACGGTAGCGATGTCTCAGAAGATTGCTAAAATGGCTTTGTCCGCAGCTAGTACAAAATTTATTGCCATCAGAGTTAAACGGGTTTGAGCATTCAGGATTTTGGCAGATCAGCATAGAGAGCCTGTATTGGCATCGGATGTGAAGTTAGCCTCAGTACTATCGAGTTTAACTCACTGACCTAGTAAATACACCTTATTTTCTTGTGGTATGCACTACGAATCTACTCCCTACCCCAAAAATAATTTATAAGCAGGATTCTGACTTTCATCCCAATAGCGATAGCCAAGTGAATCGAGAAACGCTTGCCACTCCTCCATTTCATGAGGAGGCACTTGCATTCCTACAACAATTCGCCCGTAATCTGCTCCATTATTGCGGTAATGGAACAGGCTGATATTCCAGTCAGGACTCATAGAACTGACAAATTTCATCAATGCACCGGGACGTTCGGGAAACTCAAAACGGTAGAGTAATTCATTTTGAGCGAGGGAAGATCGCCCACCAACCATGTGCCGCAAGTGCAATTTGGTGAGTTCGTCATCAGTTAAATCAAAGGTTTTAAATCCACAACCATTAAAAGTTGTCAGCATCTTTGCTGCATCGGCACGGTTTTCAATTTGCACGCCTACAAAAATATGTGCCTCTTTGTCATCAGCAATGCGATAATTAAACTCTGTGAGATTGCGTCTCCCTATGCATTCACAAAACTTGCGGAGGCTGCCTCGTTCTTCAGGAATTGTAACGGCAAAGATAGCTTCGCGACGTTCGCCTAACTCTGCTCGCTCTGCTACAAAGCGGAGGCGATCGAAGTTCATGTTAGCACCGCAAGCAACAGGAATTAATGTTTGTCCCTGGATTTGTTCTCGTTCTACATAGGCTTTGGCAGCCGCGATCGCTAACGCCCCTGCAGGTTCTAGAATAGATCGCGTATCCTCAAACACGTCTTTAATTGCCGCACAAGTATCATCTGTATCAACCAAAATAATATCATCTACGTACTGCTGACACAGACTAAAAGTCTCTTCACCCACGTGTCGCACTGCAACGCCGTCTGCAAATAAACCTACTTGAGGCAAACGCACTCGATATCCGGCTTTTAGCGATTGATGCATAGCATCGGCATCAACTGGTTCAACACCAACAATCTTAATTTCCGGACGTATCCGTTTTACATATGCTGCAATCCCAGAAATTAATCCACCCCCTCCAATTGCCACAAAAATAGCATGGATAGGTTGCTGGCATTGCCGCAAAATTTCCATTCCAATAGTCCCCTGTCCTGCTATCACATAGGGATCGTCAAAAGGGTGAATAAAAGTCAGCCCTTTTTCTGTCTCCAATTGACGAGCAAAAGCATAAGCATCATCGTAAGTATCTCCATACAACACCACTTCTCCCCCACGGGCTTTGACTGCATCTACTTTCACCTGAGGTGTGGTAACTGGCATAACGATAATAGCTCGCGTATCCAGCCTCCGCGCGCCAAGAGCAACACCTTGGGCATGGTTTCCGGCAGACGCTGCAATGACTCCTTGTGCTAGCATATCTGGTGGCAAATTTGCCATCTTATTATAAGCACCTCGCAACTTAAAAGAAAATACCGACTGCATATCTTCCCGCTTCAGTAAAACTTTGTTGTTTAATCTTGCAGATAGATTAGGAGCATACTCCAGTGGAGTTTCTTGGGCAACATCGTACACGCGGGCAGTCAGAATGAGTTGCAGGTAGTCGCAGAGCATGGGCGTCAATAATTTATGATAGATGCGGGTTGGGTACTCATTTTACCGCTATTAGCGTACTCTTGAATCAAACAGACTTCATTTTAATTGTTTGAAGTATTAAAGAATGTAAAAATTGTCGGAAAATGTCACATAAGGTCATAGCCTTGTCAATCTTACCTTAACCTTTGCGAAAAGGTTCTATTGGTGGATGAATCCAGATATAGAGTCAAATCGGAAAAGAAAATTCCAAACAAAGCAAATAAAAGTTAATAACTAAATTTGGAATTCATCAAAATTAAATTTATCTGACAAGGAGACGCGCATCATGAAAGTTGATAACCAAGGTTTATATTACAAAGCTACTTCTCAAATTCATGAAAACATTGAAGAAGTTTTTGCTCAAAATGCAGGTTTTACTGCTAGTACCAAGCGTAAGAAACCTACTTTGGTTGCTCGATGGTATAGAGAGAATGGCAAAATGGTTTGTCATTGGGAAACTCTCTAGAAACAATCGGTTAGCAGTCTTCAATTTCGTGGCTCTTTATATTTTTGAGCTAAATAATTGTCAATGCGGGTAATGTGTAATGGGAATTGGATAATTCGTTACAATGCCCATTGCCCATTGCCCTATTCCCTACTTCCTACTCTTAAGACAAATGAATAAATCTCCTATATCTTGGTCAAAATATAAACAACTAGAGTTGATTTCTTCTCAAGAACCAGAGGAACCAACTCGCCAACAAACTTTGAAAGAGAGGATATTATCTATTTGGGAATCCTTAGTGGTATCTTTGATGCAACCACAGGAATTGCGCGTTTGGTCTACGAGCGATCGCCATGGCAACATTTCGTGGAGTGCTTACGATCCCATAACCCATCAGTCTATCCATAAAATCTCTGAGGAGGAAATCTTTGTTTGGATAGAAAATCTTCATAGCCGAAGGGAACAATTTTAAGAGGTTTTGATGAACAAAAAATTTATTTTATTTACTTTGTCTCTGCTCATCACAATTGGATTGTTAACATATCCTACTAAGCTGTTCGGTCAAGTTTTGGCAAACGAGCCTAGTAGCATTTCTACTCAAGGAACTCATCTCTCAGTACCTCTTTTGAAGAATATTGGCAACTACCATCATCCCATATCAACTAGCTCAAAACTTGCTCAACGTTACTTTGACCAGGGGCTTGTCTTAGCTTATGGATTCAATCATGCTATGTCAGTACGCTCTTTTCAAGAAGCTACAAGATTAGATCCTAATTGTGCGATGTGTTATTGGGGACTTGCACTCGTACAAGGACCAAATATTAACGCACCGATGGATGCAAAAGTTATCCCATCAGCATCTCAAGCATTGCAAAAAGCAGTTGATTTAAGCAAAAATGCTAGTGAGAAAGAACGGGCTTATATTAACGCTTTAACAAAGCGTTATTCTTCACAACCTGTTGAAGATCGCAAGCCTCTAGATATTGCGTATGCTAATGCAATGAGAGAGGTACAAAAACGCTATCGAGATGATTTGGATGCGGTAACTCTGTTTGCTGAAGCTTTAATGGACACAATGCCTTGGAATTATTGGACGAGAGATGGAAAGCCAAATCCAGGGACAAATGAACTTCTTGCCACTTTGGATTATGTCCTAAAACGCAATCCCAATCATCCTGGTGCTCTCCACTTACATATTCATGCTGTTGAAGCATCTCCCCATCCAGAACAAGGGGTCAAGAGTGCAGATGGTCTCCGCAATTTAGTTCCAGGTGCTGGACATTTAGTACATATGCCCGGTCATATTTATATTCGAGTCGGTCGCTACCATGATGCTGTTGTAGCGAACCAAAAAGCCATTGCTGCTGACAAGCAATCTATGTCCTTAACTCCATGTCATACTAAAGCGCTTTACGAATTGGGTTACGTACCCCATAATTACCACTTCCTGTTAGCAGGAGCTATGATGGGAGGAGAAGGTCAATTAGCTATTCAAACAGCTCGCGTGACATCGGCAATTGCAGATCGACAAGTGATGCGGCAACCTGGATTTGGTACTTTACAGCATTATTATGTATTACCACTGTATACTTTAACAAAGTTTGGTAAGTGGGATGAAATTCTTAAAGAACCAGCACCAGATGCAGACTTGACATATCCCAATGGGATTTGGCATTATGCAAGGGGAATGGCATTTACTGCAAAAGGTCAACTACAGCAAGCCGCCGAGGAATTGGAAAAAGTCAGAGCTATTGCTGCTGACCCTGCCTTAGAGAAAGTCACAGTTTGGGATATTAATTCCACTGTCAATTTGATGAAAATTGCATCTGAGGTTTTGGCGGGCGAACTTGCTGCAAAACAAAAGGATTATACACAAGCGATCGCTCGTTTGAGGACTGCTGTTTCATTAGAAGATAATCTCAGATACGATGAGCCAGCCACTTGGTCTTCTCCTGTTCGGCAATCTTTGGGAGCAGTTTTACTTGAGGCTAATCGCATACAAGAAGCTGAAACTGTATATCGGGAAGATTTAGAACGCTATCCTGAAAATGGTTGGTCGCTTTTTGGTCTGACAAAAAGCTTAGATGCACAGGGTAAGACAAAAGAAGCTCGCTTGGTGCAAAAGCGATTTGAGAAAGCTTGGAAGTATGCTGATATCACACTTGTTGCTTCACGAGTTTGAGTTTTATGACATTTCCCCCCTTAGAAAGGAGGGATTAAGGGGGGAAATCTAATTTGTGTTACAAATATCCTCTGAGGGACATCGATTGAGATAAGTTCAAATCTAAGGACTCGACTAAGCTGAGTGGTAATGGTTGCTGACTGATAGAATTAGCATAAGTTGCGCTAAGAAAACGACGGTAATTTAATTGATTAGCAACATAGGTTTGGAAAAAGGGAAGACTCAAAGCCGTGACATAGCGACGGGCTACAGCAGGGTTTGGACCTACTACTTGCTCTGGAACTGGAATAGCAGAATTTGGTGACTCCCCGATTGTTGAAAAGTGCGTGGCATTATTCATAAGAACTAAATACTTATTTGGAGTTGTTAACCACGTGAAGGGTTGAATTTGCTCTGGAAGCGCAGGAGCAACAGTATCAGAACCGCCAGAGACTATCATCACTGGAATGTTAATCTTGCTAAGGCTGGCTTGACCTAAAACAGTACTGTCAATTTGGTTAATTGCGATCGCTGCTTTTACCCGCGAATCTGATAAGTTGTAGGTAACAGATGGTAAATTAAGAGCCAAGCACTGAAGTAGCAAAGAGACATTGACTGCATTAGGTGAAGCTGGGCAATTTTTCTTAAGTTGGTCAAAATTGAGAGGCGCACCTGCTAGCACGAGTGCCGTGTAACCTCCAAAAGACTGCCCCACGACACCTACTTGCTCTAAATTCAAGCGTCCTTTAAAATTTTCATCAGATTGAGATAAGGTGTTGAGTCGATCCAGTAAGTACTTTATATCTAAAGGGCGATCTATAAACTCTCTAGGGCTAGCAACTTCATTTGCCCTACCTGAGAATAAGGCTTGTAACTGTTCGGCATTACTACCAGGATGTTCTGGAACCGCAACTACAAATCCATAGGAAGCAAGGTACTCAGCTAGGTAAGCAAAACTAGTTCGATCGGAACCAAGCCCGTGGGAAATCACAATAACTGGACGAGAAGTTGAAGTCAGTGGTAAGTAGATATCAGCCGGGAAAGTCCGGGTACGGGATACATCGTTAAGTGTAATACTACGTTTTTGCCATTTAAAGTTGCCCGGTTTTAACAATTCTCTGACTGAGACTTCTCCGGCTACAAAATTCTGAGTAACTGCTTGCGATGATTGTTGGTTGATAAGTGCGATCGCTCTTTGAGTTTGATTAACTAACCTCTCAAATACTGCTGCTATTTCTAAACTACGAGGTAAATTAATTGAAATAGTTTTAGAGGGAAATCTTTTTAGTACATTTAATAATGTTAATCCTTTCGGATCGGCAGCAGCAAGAATTAAGGATGCCCGAATTGCATAAAATCCACTAATGCCAGAATCCTGCTGTACCACTTCTCCAAGATTTTTCAGTAATGTTTCACCAATTGGCGTGTAGAGAAATTGGGATACCTGTACAGCTGTCAGAGGAATGGGTGTCAGCAAAACCTCGCGTAACTGAGTGAGTTGATTTTTATCAGCATACTGAGTATATGCAGCTAGTTCGTCATCAACTTTACCAGTTTGAGCATATTCTTCCAAAGAACCAATCGGGATAGAGCGTCCCAAAAGACCAAAAGAGAGCGTCAACCGTTCTGCACCCAAGGAGGGAAGGGGGGCTAGTAGCCCAAGACTGAGAAATCCCAACCCCATTTTTAACCAAACGAGCTGCTTGGCTTTCATACGAACATGATTCGGGCGGAAGCAGACACGGTTGGTGAGAACAGACAGAATTGGTGGGGAACTCATAACGATTGGTGAGAACATCGTTAGCAATTTTAGCTAAAACCAAGCAAAAGATTATACTAAAAATGAGTCAGATCCTCCTCTATAGAGCAGTTATCATTGATGGTAAACAGATGAGTAATGAGTTTTTCCACAAAATTCCCTGGCTACCTTTAGTTTGCCTGTGGCTCTCCTACACTTGGTTGGGATGGTACTTGTCTGCTCATGATGTTGTTTGGTTGGTAGGTGCTTTTGTTGCGGCTATAGTGTTAGCCATAGCTTGGAGAACGATTGCTTGGTTAGAACGATTGGTTCGATTTGGTTCTAGAGCTTTAACAGTTGTCTTATTTTTAAGCGCTTCTATTGCACTAGTTGCAACTTGGTCGATTTTCGTAACTTTTCTTGTTTTGCCTTTGACAACTACACTCCTTGCAGAGATGGAACTGCGGTTTTCTGGATTTAGTAAAAGAGATACGTTTTTACTTTTGAGCGCGATCGCTGGATGTGGCTTGGTAGTTGGTGAATTGATAGATATCAGTTTTCTACCGAGTAGTAGATATTAAACCTAACATTCTTAGATGGTAATTATTTACAAAATTATTTTTTATTGGCGCTTGCTTATTAAGAGCGAATTCTATTCGCTCTTAATAAGCAAAACCCGCCGACACAGTTTAGAATCTGGTTACTCGTTTTTCGTCTAAAGATTAAAAATTATCTTAGAGCGATAAAAAATTATTTCGCTAGTCGTAAAGTTAGTTACTATTTATTATAACCTATGACTCATGTGAAAATAGAAGGATTTCATTAACATACAGTTAGGTCAATGGATTTGCTCAAAAACTTCAAGTAGTATTTTATGGTTTTGGTTCTTAATTTATAAAATTTCCAAAAATATTTACCTATTATAAATTCAAACAAATAGTCGTTGAATTGACATAAATCATCAAAAAATGGTGACTTCAGAGTCACTCATTTAGAAATTAACAACTATTTTGTTTGTGTTTTCAAAAGGAGGAATTTATGAAGACAAAATCTATTCGCTCGCGTGTGTTATCTCTAAGTATTTTTTCAGCGATCGCATTTGCGGCTTTGCCCCTTACTAGTAACCCTACAGCTGCCCAAACTACTCGTAACGAGTACTTATCCCCAACACAGTTAGCATACATTAGCGATATCAGCCAATATTCTCCAGAAGCAGCACCAAAATTACAACTAGGGAGTGAAGGAGCACCAGTTAGAGACGTTCAAGCTTTTTTGAAACAGCAAGGCTACTACACTGGTACTCTTGATGGTGTTTACGGTGTTGCTACTGCTACTGCAGTCAAAGCTTTTCAGCAAAAGTACGATCGCTTGAATAATGATGGAATTGTTGGATATAGTACATGGAATGCGATGATTAACGTTAGTCGCAATCCCTCAGTCAATAACTAACGGTTGTTTCCCATGACACCCCCCTTCTTCACCCGCACCTTCAATTGGATAGGCAGCGGTAACGTCACCCCAACAAAAATCTTTCGGAAATTGGTAAAAATACGTCATTGCTCTACCTTGGAACTTTTTGTAAAGTTTCAGTAAGGAAATAAAGCTATCGAAAGACAGATTGTAAAGATTTGTTTAAAAAAGCGAAAATAACTATATGGGTAGTTGTAGTTATCTCACTACATAGGTTGGGAATATGATGTTAATCCGTGAGGTTGTTCAACAAGTCATAACAACTGGTTATCTTACCGTAACGGCGGAAGAACAGTTGAGAAAACTTTTGCAAACAAAATATGACGTAGAAGACTTTGATGCTTTTATGTCTTTGCAAGAAGCTGCTAGTCTAGGGCAAATTCGGCAGGAGTCCCGTGACTTAATGATTTGCGAGCAGCAAGCACAATAAATGAGGGAACAAGTTGTGATGCGATATTGCCTCTGTGTGTCCTCTAACTAGTGCAGTTATGTTACTCAATCAAATGTAGTTCGGTGTATCTCCATATCTATTTCTCTGGTTTTTCCCGGAAATTACCTCAGACAGAGCGAGAATTGATGGGAAATTGGGAATAATGATTAACGTTCGGGCATTAATGGTAAGTTTAATTGATGCGATGAGATTCACTAACCCCGATTGGCAACATAGAGGTAAATATTATGACAACTACACAAACTCGCCCCGATCGACAACAATCTTCTAAGAAGAGACAAAAATCTTTTTCTTCCTTGGATATTGGTACTCCTCTGAGACCAATACGTCCTCGTCCCATAAAACAGCAAGAGTGCGAACAACTTAGCGACTGGAAACACTCAAGTTAATGAAGCGGGATTTTTCAGCAAGCAAATACATACTGTAGCTGTGGTAGAAGCAATTCGGTCTTTCTCAAATTTCGGTTTTACATGGGCTTTTGCACTGTGAAACTATTACAATTGGCTGTAGGTTTTGACGCTGCAACTTATTACCACTGCTAACTTTGTATATCTTTGTTACGTCTGATTTTGAAGGGGTTTTGGAGAATCCTGTCTCTGGGCGATCGCCCGTTTCGAGACTAGCGGAAATCCTATCAATAGCAACATTGCGGGTATGGTTTTGTTGATTAAATGTATTTGTTGCTTTTGTTGCTTCGGCGGCTTGTATTCCAGAAGCGACGATAAGACAAATAGTTAAACATGAAGAAGTAAATAGCTTGAAATTCATAGTATTAGAGTATGTATATCAATAATGTTTGCTCTTCTCTGTAACTAAAGTTAAGCTATTTATTCTTTTAATGCAGTCCGAAAAAGTCCTGAAAACAGCCAAGATAAAGGGTTGGGTTAAGTCAGATTTTGTAATAAATGGTAATGCTATACTCCCTACTCCCTGCTCCCTAATCCCTCTCATAAATACACATCCGAATTTAGCAGATGTTACCTTTTAACAGAAACATTATAAAAAAGCAGTTAAAAAAATTATGAACACTAGTCGTAACCAAACGTTATGTTTGAATCTAAAACCGTCAATTCTAAAAGTACTAGTGAACTTTCGTCTCTGCTAACCTACGATAATTCTTTAGCTACAGATGCTTTGGATACTAGTTTCGATTGGGGGCGATCGTCACAAAATTTTCTAAACGATATGTTAGAGCCAATGTCTGTAACAGCAGCAGCTAAAAGTCCCAATCCCAATCCGCAATTCAATAATCCAGCAATCGTTCCTGATTTTAACGGTGATGGCAAAACTGATAAGTTTTGGCGTAATACCCAAACCAATGAAGTGTCTATTTGGCAGATGGATGGTACAAGGGTAGCAAATACATCTATCCCCAGACAGATAGATTTTTCTTGGGACTTTTCCTATGCAGATTTCAATGGTGATGGGAAAACAGATTTGTTTTGGCGTAACAAGTCAACGGGGGAGAACCTCATTTGGATAATGGATGGGGTAAACATTGCTTCTGAAGTCTACTTGGATAGAATCGATGCAGCATGGACTGCGAGTATTGCTGACTTCAATGGTGATGGGAAAAGTGACATTTTCTGGCGCAATACTCAAACAGGCGATAATGCGACTTGGTTGATGGATGACACGAGAGTCCTGACATCTGCTTTTATTGACGCAGCCGATTTATCTTGGACTGCGAGTATTGTTGACTTTAATGGCGATGGGAAAAATGACATCTTTTGGCGCAATACGGTATCTGGGGAAAATGCTGTTTGGTTTATGGATGGTACTAATACCTCAAAATATGGTCTGTCATCATTAGATCCATTATGGAATAGCTATACTCTTGGGGATTTTAACGGCGATAGCAAAACCGATCTTCTCTGGCGTAATAGTCAAACTGGTGAGAATACTGTGTGGTTGATGAATAGTATTTTCATTACTTCTGGTTCTGTACCAAAGCTCGACCTTTCATGGAAATCTAATGTAGGTGATTTCAACGGTGATGGGAAGACAGATATTCTCTGGCACAATGAAACGACTGGTGAGAACACTGCTTGGTTAATGGATGGCACAACAGTTTCTACTACCGCATTCTTGCCTACAACTGATGTAGCTAGACAGCCTAAAGTTGGAGATTACAACGGTGATGGTAAGACTGATGTGTTCTGGCGCAATTACAACACTGGAGAAAATTTCATCTGGACTGTTAATGGAACAACAACTTCTGAAACTCAGATAAGTACAGTTCCTCTAGAGTGGATTGCTTACTAGTACTCGATCGCATTGATTGTGACAATCTGTTATATCCCCGACTTTTAAAGAATACTGTTGGCGAATGATGGGTCTGACCCCTCACCTCGATCCGGTGGCTCCGCCTGGGAATGGCTTTGAGCGGAGGCGGAGCCTCCTGTTTGGTGTAAAGCGAGGCAGAGCCCCTCGCAGTCTGTATTCCCAGCCACAGGCTGGGAACGAGAGACAAGAGAGTGCCGAATGAGGAGTGTTGCCTCCTATTGACCAGCTGTATCCTTAAACAAGTCGGGAATCTAAACCAAATTAACCTATCAAAATTAATGCGATCGCTCCTGGCGGTTTTTTCTCACCTACCTACTTAAGTTGATAGCTTGTTATCAACCTTATAACTGTATCTATCAAATAATTGTCAGTAAAGGCACTAGTATACGCTTATTATTTGGCTACCAAGTTTTAACTCTAAACTACAGTTGGCCATATTAGTATATTTAAATACAATATAAAAAAGCAAATTGCCATTATTCAAACATTATGTTTTGACTTTTGTGAGTCAGAACTTAAAAAATAAGTACTCTTATGGAAATTTCTATCTTTTACCGTATTTCTTCAATTTTTACAACTATCCTGAGTAATACTTATAACATTTGTAAAATTAAGTACATAAAAAATATACAATTTTGAGAATTGCAGTGGCTCTTAAAGAATTTCTTTACTAAAAATTAACCGTTTTTTCATCTTAAATTTACTTTTGGACTGTTAACCTATTATTAATTCACTTTTTGCTGCAACATTTGAACCCTCCAAAACCTGGTATGTCAGGGACTAGGAGGTGTTCTTTACTGAAGAAATAGCAGTGAAAAATAAGAGATCGGAATTGGACATAACTAGGATTTATATTAGATCTCTCTAAATTTTTATGGATTATGTTGAACAAGAAACTCTAGACGATACTAATCCTCTTTTAAGGACAGCTCGGTCTTTCTTGCTTGAAGAAGTAGCACCATTAGCGAATGAGATCGATTGGAACTCGAACACTTTATTAAATGTATTGCAAAGTTTAGGAAAGTTAGGGCTGCTAGCTCTAAGAGTGTCGCAATGTTGGGGTGGAAAAGAGGTCAACGAGCAAGTATTCGGTAGCTTTCAAGAACTGGTAGCTCAATATTCTGGTGCTCTAGCTTTTTTGCAAACCCAACACCAAAGTGCTGCTGGTATGCTTGTTGCTAGCAACAACACCTCTCTTAAAGAGAAGTACCTTCCCTATATGAGTGATGGTCAAGTTCTACTGGGAGTTGGTTTTTCTCAGTTACGCCGTGAAGGGGAACCACTTGTTGTTGCAGTACCAGTACCTGGAGGTTATCAACTCAACGGAGTTGTACCTTGGGTGACGGGTTGGAATCTTTTTGGCGAGTTTATTGTTGCTGCTACTTTACCGGACGATCGCGCTGTCTTCGGTATAATACCCTTAGTCGAAACGCATCAAGAGTCGGGAGGTGCGCTCGCGTTTTCACCACCCGCACAGCTTGCAGCAATGACATCTACTAATACTGTCACCGCAACTTTGACGAACTGGTTTTTACCTATAGAGCATATTGTTTATATTAAACCAGCTGGCTGGATTCATGAAAATGATAAGAAGAATGTTCTTCGTGCGACTTTTCTAGCGACAGGATGTGCTCTTGGTGGTTTGGATATTTTAAAATCTGCTGCAAAGAAAAAATCGCTGCCTTTTATTACCAATGCTTTTGAAAGTCTTGAACGGGAACTTGGCGACTGTCGCGCTGCTATTCGCAAAGCACAACAAAATTCAGATTTGTCTTTTGCAGAAGGTCTACAACTGCGGGCTTGGTCAATCGATCTAGCAGCTAGAATTTCTCATGCAGCGATCGCAGTTTCTAGTGGAGCAGCGATTTACAGTCATCATAACGCACAACGAGTTTATCGCGAAGCACTCGTATTTACTGTGACTGGTCAAACTTCTGCTGTTATGGAGGCTACGTTAGAAAGGTTGATACGAAAGCAAGATTTTTTGAATGAATCATACAGACACAAAGAACACAGAGAGCATTTTTCTACCTTGTCCTCCTTGTCCCCCTTGTCCCACAATATCACCTACTCACGAGTCGTACACTTAAGCCATGCGATCGATACAGGTATTCCTCTGTGGGAAGGCGATCCGCCTGTTGAATTTGAGACGGTGGCGGAGTTAGATCGGGATGGTTATTACCTGCGGCGGTTTTCTTTAGGGGAGCATAGTGGGACTCACATGAATGCTCCTAATAGCTTTTACGTTGATGGTGTAGGTAGCGATCGCTATCCTGCTGAGTCATTGATTGTACCAGCTGTGGTTATCAAGGTTTGCAAGCAAGTCGTTGGTAATTCAGATTACGTTCTTTCTGTTGACGATATTCTAGCTTGGGAGCAACACAACGGAGAGATTCCCTCGAATTGTGTAGTACTGCTTTATACGGGTTGGCAAGAAAAGTGGTTGGATGAAAGTGCCTTTTTTAATCGAGATGCTGAAGGAGGGATGCACTTTCCTGGGTTTGGAAGCGATGCGACAAGGTTTTTGCTGGAAGAGCGTCAAATTGCGGGAGTAGGAATTGATACTCATGGAGTAGATGCAGGTCAAGAAACTACTTTTACAACTAACCACTTAGTCTTGAAAGAACCGCGTATTGTGTTGGAGAATTTGACCAATTTAGACCAGTTACCGCCAAGGGGAACTACACTGGTCATTGGCATTCTTAGGCTAAAGGATGGCTCTGGTTCCCCAGCTGCAGTGATGGCGTTGATTCCGTAGTAACTGCACTTAGGGATTTCCAAGAAATAAATTATCCATCTTGTGGAAAATTATCCTTCTTGTGGAACGGGCGTCCTCGCCCGTTCTATACTGGTGGCGGGCGGGACGCCCGCACCACAAGAAAAATATGATTATTTTTTTGTTTGGAAGTCCCTAAATATTAAATATCTAAGTCCTCTAGTTTTACACCTTTACCTTCACGTAAACTTTGCCGTGATTTCTGAAGTTGACCATTGTTAATTATCACTATTTCTTCATTTTCAGCTAACTCTAAATATCTAGATAAATCATTCTGAATTTCCACTAGGGCTATTTCCTTCATCAAATTCCCCTTGTTGTGCTATTACTTTCGCTGCTACAAAATTTGATCTGCCTGACTCCAGTCTTCAATTTCTAAGCCTTCGATTTTCTCGAAATCTCTCCGATTATTAGTTATACCAATTCTCTGCATTAAAGTAACAGATTGAGATCCCCCCTAGCCCCCCTTAACAAGGGGGGGAAAGTCTTTAAACTCCCCCTTTTTAAGGGGGATTTAGGGGGATCTTGATACAACAGTAGTGCTAATGTTAAAATTTTTTGTTGAATTTATTGCTAACTTGACGATAATCAATCATACAAGTCACACTGGAAATAGCACATCTTACAACCGGAGGTGTGAAAAATGAGCCATCCTTTAACTTGCCGTAATTACATCGCCGGAGAATGGTCAAACGCTGCATCGAGCGCTACCTTAGAAAGCCGCAATCCTGCTGATCGTCGTGAAGTCGTTGCCACTTTTCCTCGTTCGACTGCAACTGATGTTGAAACAGCGGTTGCAGCCGCTCGTCATGCATACCGCAGTTGGCGGCTCGTTCCTGCTCCAGCTAGAGCAGAATACATCCAACGAGTTGGAGAACTCTTGCGAAAGTATAAAGAAGAACTGGCTCTCTTAATGAGTCGAGAGATGGGCAAACCTCTGACAGAAGCACGGGGGGATGTTCAAGAAGGTATTGATTGTGCCTACTACAGTGCTGGTGAAGGACGGCGGTTATTTGGGCAAACTACACCTTCTGAAATGCCCAACAAGTTTGCAATGACAGTCCGAATGCCAGTTGGGGTTTGTGCTTTAATTACACCGTGGAATTTTCCCGTCGCTATTCCTTGCTGGAAAGCAATGCCAGCTTTAGTATGTGGTAATACTGTAATTTTCAAACCCGCAGAAGATACTCCTGCTTGTGCTACAAAACTCGTGGAAATTTTTGCAGAGGCGGGTTTGCCTGAAGGTGTTATCAACTTGGTACATGGAGTGGGAGAGGAAGCGGGGAAAGCTTTAGTTGAGCATCCTGATGTTGACTTAGTTTCTTTTACTGGATCTTCTGAAACGGGCGCTTTTGTTGCTTCTACGTGCGGGCGCACTCACAAACGGGTGTGTTTGGAGATGGGTGGGAAAAATGCCCAAATTGTGATGGAAGATGCGGATTTGCAACTTGCTTTGGATGGTGCTATTTGGGGTGCATTTGGAACTGCTGGTCAGAGATGTACCGCAACAAGTCGTCTGCTGTTACATCGCGATATTAAAGAGAAATTTACCGATATGCTGAAAGAACGTACCAGTCGGCTACGCTTGGGCGCTGGTACTGACCCCAAGACTGATGTTGGTTCGATTGTGAATCAAAAGCAACTCCAACGGGTGAGTAAATATTTAGATATTGCTCGTGAAGAGGGCGCAAAGGTTTTAATCGGTGGAGAAGTCGCGACTAAGGAAGGTTTGCAAAACGGTTACTTCTTTCAACCTACTATTCTAGATTTTGTCACTCCTCAAATGCGTGTTGCTCGTGAAGAAATATTCGGACCTGTAGTGGTATTGATAGAGGTAGACTCTTTTGAGGAAGCGATCGCAATCCTGAACGATACACCTTACGGTCTTTCCTCTTCTATATATACTCGCGATATCAACCGTGCTTTCGCTGCCATGCGCGACATTGAAGCAGGCATTACCTACATCAATGGTCCCACGATTGGTGCTGAGGTGCATTTACCATTCGGTGGTGTCAAACAAACTGGAAACGGACACCGAGAAGCTGGTACTGCTGTCTTAGACGTATTTACGGATTGGAAGACTGTGTATGTAGATTTTTCTGGAAACTTACAACGCGCTCAAATTGATAATCGGAGTTAGGTGAAAAGTTATATGAGTTTGAGAACTAAGATAGCAAATACTTTAGCAAGGTTTCGGCGTAACGTTTGGGATCGCGCAGATACATTAGGGGACTACCGTGTAGAACCTTGGTGGTAGAATGGGGAACAAGTCGGGCAGTGTCTTCAATAAAAGGCGTGAACATAGTGTCTTCCATTGCCCACATGAGTAAAGTCGGTATCGTCAGGAGTGGTAAACGGCTTGCTTCTGAGTAACTCAAGACAGCTTCTATCCCCTCGTAGGTGCGCTCTTGCCGAGACATCACTTCTTGGAAATAGATGTCAAAGCATTCAGGGGGATAACCAACACATAGTGATTTTATCCGTTGCCAATTGGCGCTGTAGTGGCTGCCATCCTCTTTTACCTCTGGTGGTCCGTAAAAGAATGGAGATCGGCGCAAATCTTGACGTGCTGCTGAGTCTTTCCAACGAGGCATTCCAAAGAGTACCAGCTTTTTAATTCTACTCGAACAAATAACTGCCACTTCACAAGCAATTGCAGCTCCGGTGCTGTTGCCCACTAAGTAAAAATCTTCGACTTTCAGTGTATCCAGTACCTCCAATAAATCTGCCGCATACTGCGGGATAGTCCACTGAGTGGGTGGATTTTCTGACTCGCCTTGACCGGGAGAATCCGGTACAATTACCCGAAAATGGGGAGCTAATAGCGGCATGACTCTAATAAAACTACGAGAAGAAAAATAAGTTTTGTGGGTAAGTACCAGTACCGGACCATTGCCTGCTGTCCGGTAATGCACTTGACCCCAGGATCTATCCACAAAACCTCTTTTAATTTTGATTACCTGTTCTTGAATCATTACTGTTAAATTATCTTCAATTATCTAATAATAAAGCATCAATATCTACGTAGGTAAGGTACGAATTGACGAGCAAGAATTTGAAATTCCTATCCACGTTGGACAAGGATTATCTGAAGTATTACTTGGTCGTCAATGGTTACAAACTCGAAAATTAGTGGTAGATATGCCATCGCGAGTGTTGACTTTAGAATCAATCAATACTGGAAAATCATACACAAGTTTTGTGACTAGAGAAGTCCTTGTCTTGCGGACTTGGTTTGTATAGCCCTAGAATTCTATTCTGAGGGCAATGTTGTAATGCAACCATTAAATTCTACAAAAATCTTTAGTAGTATTTTTTTGTTTTAGATTATTACAGTAGATGTACTGCGTTTAAATTAGCATATTTTGTATAATTTATATAGAATATAAGAAAAAGTTTCTTAAAACCTCAAGTTTCGATTGTAATAGTTGACATAATGTATGACCAAGAATAATAAGTGTTAATTTCAAATAAAGCTAATACTCACTCGGTAATTTTGCCCTGACACACTCTTTCAATATTTGTATCATCGAATACACATAAAACTATTCCAATCGAAGAATATTAAAACTTATTTAGATATCAATCTTTTTATGCTACAGCTTTCACAATCCAAAATCCAAAATCCAAAATCCAAAATATCTTTACCTCGCAAACCTCATTTAATCACTTCCTTACCCGGCTCAAAAGCTAAAGCTATTGTAGAACGCGATCGCGCTGTGACTTCCCCTTCTTATACCCGCGATTACCCCTTAGTCGTAGCTCGTGGTGAAGGTTGCATGGTAGAAGATGTGGATGGGAACGTATTTCTAGATATGACGGCTGGTATTGCTGTCACCGCAACGGGACACTCCCATCCAGAAGTTGTCCGGGCTATTCAAGAACAAGCAGCAAACTTGCTCCATATGTCAGGGACTGATTTTTACTACGAACCTATGGTGGAACTCGCAGAAAAATTAGCTTCCCGTGCGCCCTTTCCACCTATTGTTGAAGAGGGAACTAGAAAAACTTTTCCGGCTAAAGTGTTTTTCACAAATTCAGGCGCAGAATCAAATGAAGGAGCGATTAAACTCGCTCGATACTATACGGGACGTTCTTTAATTATTGCCTTTCTAGGAGCATTTCATGGACGCACTTATGGGGCAATGTCTCTCACTGGTTCTAAAACTGTACAAAGGGCAAATTTCGGTCCTCTCGTTCCAGGTGTAACTCACATTCCCTATGGCACTCACGCTAGTTTGGATTACTTGGAAAAACAATTATTCCCAACTATGCTTCCACCTAAAGAAGTGGCTGCAATTGTTGTTGAAGCCATCCAAGGAGAAGGCGGTTATATTGTTCCAGAAGATGGATTTTTACAACGAATTAGAGAAATATGCGATCGCTACGGTATCCTGATGGTTGTGGATGAAGTCCAAGCAGGTATGGGACGTACTGGTCGTTTATTTGCCATCGAGCATTGGAACGTCATGCCAGATATCATCACTACGGCTAAAGGTATCGCTAGCGGTCTTCCTTTAGGGGCTATTCTCTCCCGCCCTGAAATTATGACTTGGCAACCCGGTTCTCACGCAACGACCTTTGGAGGAAATCCAGTTGCTTGTGCAGCAGCTATTGTCACCCTCGAACTGTTAGAAAACGGTTTGATGGCAAATGCAACTGCTAT
Source organism: Scytonema hankhaensis NUACC26 (assembly GCF_045865695.1). Taxonomy (NCBI): domain Bacteria; kingdom Bacillati; phylum Cyanobacteriota; class Cyanophyceae; order Nostocales; family Scytonemataceae; genus Scytonema; species Scytonema hankhaensis. The sequence continues at coordinate 142,161 of NZ_BAACAP010000253.1, read as the reverse complement.
GGGAGAACTCTTACAAGCAGGTTTGTATCGTTTGTCGCAACAATTTCCGCAGATCTCTCCACCACGAGGTAAAGGTTTGATGGTGGCTGTGGATTTGTTAGATCGTGAAAGGAATTATGATTCGTCGTTGCGCGATCGTATTGTTCAAGCAGCTTTCTTAAAAGGATTATTATTACTTGGTTGTGGTAAAGCAGCGATTCGCTTCTGCCCACCTTTAACGATTGATAAGAATCAGATTGAAATTGCTCTTGATATTATCGCTGAAGTATTGGCAGAAATTTAGTATTAGTGACATTTATTACACTAATTTCTTGTGGTACGGGCTTATTACACTAATTTCTTGTGGTACGGGCGTCCCCGCCCGTCTTTTTCTCAAGTACGGGCGGGGACGCCCGTACCACACATACCACAAGATTGAGTTCATTAATCCAACAACTGCTGTAACTAAACCTTCTGCCTTCAACTTTCTACCTTTACATAAGGTTATTATGAGTTGAAGATTCAATTCTAAATTTTATGAAACCTGAAATTGCCCATCATCTTTGGGACTTACTTTGGAAAGACTATAGCAGCAGGGTTCCTTATGCCCGTATCTACGCGCAAACGATCGAGAAAGCGGGTGGAACTGTTGCCAATGACCACATTGCGTTTAGATCTTTACGCATGAGTGTAGATAGTCCGCAGCGGAGAGTAAACTTAGGAATTGATTATTTAGAACAAATCGTCCAACTTTTAGGTTATGAAGCAGCAGGAGAATACTCGTTTCCTGAAACCCATCTTTACGCCCGTCACTACCTCCATCCTCAACAAGAAGAATTCGATTTACCCAAACTGTTTATTAGTGAATTAATTGTGGATGAGTTACCGGATGATATCTTGCAACTCATTCATCAAACAGTGACCAGTGTAAATTTACTTATTCCCTCTGCGATTTTTAACACATTTAATACTAATACGGCTCGTCTTGTCAAAGAACTTTCAAGGATTTTTTCTACTCCTTGGCAACCTCCAAAACGATCTGTAGTAGAACACGTTAATGAAGTGACACAATATGGTGCGTGGGTATTGCTACATGGTTATGCAGTCAACCATTTTACGGGATACGTTAATCGCCAAAATACTTCAGCTTATCCGGATATTGAAACGACTGCCCGTGCTTTGGCTAACTTAGGCGTACCCATGAAGGAGCAAATTGAAGGTGATGTTACATACGGATTGCGACAAACAGCAACTCAAGCAGTGACTGAAATCGTATCAGTTCTTGACGATTCAACAGACGCGGAAATTCAAATTCCTTGGACTTACGCCTATTACGAACTCGCTCAGCGTTACGTCGTAGAAGTGGAACCCGGTAAGCTAGAACTTTTTGATGGTTTTCTAGGAAAGAATGCTCAGCAGTTATTTGAAATGACGCGATTAGTTAATGGTTAGTTGTGAGTTGTTAGTAGCCATGAAGTCCTTTCGGACACTACAATACAGGACAATTTCTTACCTCCTACTCCCCACGAACTACCAACCACTAACAATTAACTAGAATTACAATTTGACATATCGCGAAACTTCGATATAATAAGTATAGGTATGGATACTAAAGATATATTCAAAGTGCTTTCAAATGAAACTCGGCTTCAAATCCTGCATTGGTTGAAAGAGCCAGAGGAGTACTTCCCAAACCAAGATGTAGATCCTTACACTATAGGAGTCTGTGTTAGTTGCATTCAAAAGAAAACAGGTTTGGCTCAGTCCACTGTGTCCCATTATCTATCTATGTTAGAAGCTACAGGTCTGATAGTAGCAACCCGTCAGGGACAATGTACTTACTATCGAAGGAATGAAGAGGCGTTTTCTCAGTTCGCATCTCTTGTAGCGAAGGAATTGTAAAATTTTACAACTTTCGCTCGGAAACTGTATTTATCCCCTTGTCTAATATATCTTCTATCTGTTTATATCGAATTAGTTCGATATTTGCATATTGATAAATTTTTTTATCCTATCGCAAACCCACACGGGTTTGGTACAGCAATTAACTTACAGTATATTTGAGGAATAACTATGCTATTCAGCTATTTTGCCTTACTCATCATCGGTATAAGTAGTATTTGGTTCGGACTCAGAATAACTGAAGAGGTTTACCGCATTGCAGTTGTGTTTGCTGGCATCATACTGTCATTGATGGGATTCATTTTGGTTCCATCAGTTGTACAAATAGGAGTCTTATTGCTTTTATTAGGATTGCACCAATTATATACTCCACAAAAGATCTTAGGCAAAGTCGTTACGACTACTGAAAAAGCACGTACACAGCCAACGCGGTTATAATTTAAAGCAGTCGATAAGCTGGGTACAGCTTGCGCTTCGCGAACGCAGGAAAACCCCACAACCAAACATGAAAAAGGGATATTTCCAACTCCCTTTTTCATGCTCAATACCCGTTGACAACAGTTCACAACGAGGGCAGAAAAATAATTTTTCCCAATGCCCAATGACGCCAGGTGCTTCAACTGGTGGTAACCACAAGCTAGCACTGGCTCCCCAATGCCCTATGCCCTATTATCATCAGAATGGCACTTACTCAAAACTACAAGTTAAACCTGATCCAATGGTACCCAGGTCACATTGCTAAGGCGGAAAAAGCATTAAAAGAACATCTCAAACTTGTAGATGTGGTTCTTGAAGTACGCGACGCCCGTATTCCTTTGGTAACCCACCATCCTCAAATCAATGAATGGATAGGAAGCAAACCACGAGTGTTGGTAATGAATCGAGTAGATATGCTTTTGCCTCAAGCAAGACAAACATGGATAGAATGGTTCCAGCAACAGGGAGAAGTTCCTTACTTTACCAATGCCCAGCAAGGTAAAGGAGTTGCTGCAGTGTCAAAAGCAGTGCAAGTAGCTGGAGTAGCAATTAACGAACGTCGGAAAAATCGTGGAATGTTACCCCGTCCAGTACGTGCTGTAGTCATTGGTTTTCCCAATGTAGGCAAATCAGCATTAATTAACCGTTTGTTAGGACGGCGAGTTGTGGAAAGTGCTGCACGTCCTGGTGTAACTCGCCAATTGCGATGGGTAAGAATTTCCGATCAAATAGAATTGTTAGATGCACCGGGTGTGATTCCTAGTAGATTGGAAAATCAGGAAAATGGAGTCAAATTAGCCATTTGTGATGATATTGGCGATGCCTCTTACGATACTCAAATGGTATCGGCTGCACTAGTGGATTTACTCAAAGAATTGGAAGCGACAGCACCTCATTTATTACCAAAACAACCCTTACTTGCCCGTTATACGCTTGACCCAACGCCTTTTACTGGAGAAGCTTATTTACAAGCTTTAGCAGAACATAAATACAAAGGTGATGTAGAACGAACCTCAAGACAATTATTAACAGATTTTCGCAAAGGGTTACTTGGTGAAATTCTTTTAGAGTTGCCACCAGGTTACGAAATATAAACAAATCCCCTTTCGCGATCGCATCAGGAATTTCCCAAAAATCAATTCTTCATCATTGTGGGATGGGCGTCCTCGCCCGTCCTATGTTGAAATTCTTCATCATTGTGGGATGGGCGTCCTCGCCCGTCCTATGTTGAAATTCTTCATCTTGTGGGATGGGCGTCCTCGCCCGTCCTATGTTAATAGCGGGCGAGGACGCCCGCACCACGAAATTTTGATTTGGGAGGTTTTTTTTACTTGGAACTCCCTAATTCTAACGCGCAGCAAGAACCTCACTTCATTCCCAAGTTCTACCTGGGAACTAAAGACAAGGGACTCCACTTTTGAGAATTATTCTTGGAATAATGCTCATAGCGAGCAGTTTTAAAATGTTCTCTGGCTCCAAAATAGATCGTGCTATTGAAAAAGTTCCATACTTTCTCAATTAGTAGTTATACTAAGTCCCCATCCCCTCACGTTGAAGGTGTTATTTCAAGTCTAATTTGTACCGAAATTTTTCGCTCCCAATAAGTACACTCAAGGAAGTTATTGTCGTTGCAATTAATTTTGTAAAGTCAATGACTCGTAATGCATTTCATACATTATGTTACGAAACAAACAACTAGAACTTCAAATGCAATTTTTAAAAAAAGCTACCGATGATATCAGTACTTTAGAAATTATTTTACTTGAAATCGAACTCAATCATCAGATCGCTTTACCAAAAATTAATGATGGACTGAGAGCAGTTCATTCCATAAAAGGCAGTGCTAATCTTATGGGATTTCGAGTACTCAGTCATTTAGCCCATTGTTTGGAAGATTATTTAATTTTTCTCAAAGAGCGCAAGAATTATTTAGAAATCGAGCCCGATCTCCTGAATTTGTTACTCTCTGGATTTGATTGGCTTTGTCAAATTGTCAAATTATATTCAGAAGATCGTGCTGTAGACGAACAGTGGTTAACAACTTTTTGCTACCCAGTTTTTCAAGAGATTCAAGAACATTTAAACAACCAGAACGGCTCAAATCATACTGCAATCTTATCGGCAGTGGTTAACAGTGACTAAAATTAACTGGTCACTGGTCACTGGTCACTGGTCACTGTTTTATACAGATTCACTACAGAACCAATAACAACAATAGCAGGGGAAGCAAAATGACTAGCTTCTACTTGCTCCACAATTGTCCCCAATACACCAATTAACTCTTCTTGTTCTGGTCTAGTTCCCCAACGTACCAAGGCGATAGGTGTTTCCAAACTTAATCCGGCTTCCCTCAACTGTTCCACAATATAAGGTAGATTGTGAATGCCCATATAAATTACAATGGTTTCCGAACCGCGAGCGATCGCATCCCAATTAACCGCAGGACGATACTTACCAGCAGACTCATGCCCGGTAACAAAAGTTACTGATGAACTATACAATCGATGCGTTAAAGGAATGCCAGCGTAAGCAGGAGCCGCAATACCGGATGTAATACCAGGTACAACCTCAACTGATACACCAGCTTGAAGCAATTCCTCCATCTCCTCGCCACCGCGACCAAATATAAAAGGATCGCCGCCTTTCAATCGCACGACAATAGCATTATCCCGTGCTTTATCAATCAACAACTGTGTCGTTTCCTCCTGTAACAGAGAATGACGTCCCCGCCGCTTCCCCGCATCAATCTTCTCCGCTTGAGGATTAATCATTGCCAAAATTGCCGGACTAATCAAAGCATCATAAACAACCACATCCGCGCACTCCAGCAAACCCTTTCCCTTGAGAGTCATCAACCCAGGATCTCCCGGTCCCCCACCTACCAAATAAACTTTTCTCAAACTCCTCTTCCCCTCTTTTACACTCTTCGCGTCTTCGCGGTTCATTGTTTTACCAAATCCCAAATCAAATCAGCTAACTCCGGACTTGCTCCCAAAGGATCGGCTAATTGAAAACTAACCTCTGGAAACAGTAATTTTAGCTTTTCTTGCGCTCCTGCGATCGCATCAGTTATTCCACCTGGGAATAGGAAATATGGCAAAATTGCAATGCGATGATAACCAGAAGTTACCAACTCCTGCACACGCGATTCCAAACTTGGTGGGTGCATCCAATAAGCCGTCACTGCACCCAAAGAGGTAGCCATTGCCTCCAATAGTAACTCAGAACCAGGACGACGGCTTCCATGTGCCAAAAGAATTTTCCCATCCAAATCCATAGAAGCCAACTGCTTAACCCATACCAATTCCAATCCTGGATGGCTTCCCAAATATGGTTGTAAATATATCTTTATTTCCTGACCTAAAGACAGTTGTGCCAAAGCCACTTCAGCCGGAATATCCTCCATCACGTGAACTCCAGGAAGAAGAAACAACGGCACTATTTTTAAACTACAATATCCCAAACTCAGAGCATTCTTACTAAATTTTCTTATTTGTTCGTGTAAGGGTTCGGGGTTCAGGTCTAGATACGCTGTCCCCACGAAAGATTCATCCAGCGTAATTGCGGTATCACCACTAACAAGACTAGGCGAATATTTTTGTATTTTATGACGTAACAGACCCGCTAAGCGATCCATAGCGATTTCTGGACGCGGATCGCGACTTCCATGAGACACTAGCAGATATGCTGTTGGCATGGGTTAAATAATAGATAGTAGTTAGTAGATAGTAGTTAGTAGTTAGGGGTTGAGCTACTAACTACTAACTACTAACCACTAACCAATAGCATATTACTTAGCTTGAGGATCGGCAATATAGCGGAAAGTTGGTTCTGAATTCCAAGGACCGCGTTCGTCCTTGCCATTACTAGATAAATTGTAGTAAATATCCACAGTGCTATCTGGTTGGATATTACCAAAGAACGGGTCTGTTAACTTACCCAAAGAATCTAACGCCTTCATAAACATCTGGGTATGAGAAATTTCCCGCGTGAGAAGATGAACGAGCGCCTGTTTTGTACCTTCTTCAGGAGCTAATTTAATTAACGCTTCATAGGTTTGACGCGCACCCGCTTCTGCAGCAAGGTTAGCCCGTAAATCGCGGACGACATCACCGCCTTCATTTACATAAGCTGCTGTCCACGCTTGTCCTTGACTGTCTAACAAATGCGGACCTACACCCCGAACAGCAAACAACGTGCTTTTGTAAGCTTCAGTTTGATCGACATTTTTGGTATGAGCTTCGATCAGTTTGCCAACCATTTCCAAATGGCTAAACTCTTCAAGTGCAATATCCTGCAACATATCGCGAATTCCAGCATTCTCACAATGTAAAGATTGCGTCCAATATTGCAAAGCAGCTGTTAATTCTCCAGTAGCACCACCAAATTGTTCTAGAAGCAGTTGAGCAAAACGTGGGTTTGCTTCGCTAACGTTAACGGGTTGAATCGTTTCTTTCTTATGTAAGAACACAATGCACGCTCCTTATTTTTCTATTGCTTCGTCACCTTGTCTTAAGGAGATACTTCTCTCAATGTGTTTATCGCCTCAAGCAAGAATTTATTTGCACCTAATAGAAATCCTAAAGAGACTTATCAATTTCAACCTGTTTCTGGAGAAAGACTTGTGCTTGAAGACAGTTCTCTCTTTGGTCACTAGTTATTTGTCACTGGTCACTGGTCGCTGGTGAGTCCAGCGCTGCAGGCGGGTCTCCCGCCGTAGGCGACTGGCGAACCCGTAAGGGTCACTGGTCACTGGTGAGTCCAGCGCTGCAGGCGGGTCTCCCGCCGTAGGCGACTGGCGAACCCGTAAGGGTCACTGAACATTACTGCTTCTCCATGCTGTAAGTATAAAATTTATCAAATGCTCCTACCGTTTCAAATTTGTAAGAAGGTATCCAATTGTTGAGTGTTAAGTCAGTGCGGTAAATGCTAAAAATCAGAAAATCTTGCCTTTCGGTTCTTACTGCAATAATTTCCCGTATTTGTGGATTGGCTGCTTCTATCAGTTCGGTGCAATTAAACTTAATGATATTCTCGAAGATATTCCGAGTTTTCTTACATACATTATCTTTCACGTATTCCGATAACTGTTCCACTGCATATTCTTCATACTGCTCCTGCTTGGGGTTTGTCCTTGCCATTGCTAACCCTATAGTTGCTAGCCCTAGGACTCCTACACATACAATAATGGATAAGACTCTCATTTTTTTAATTGCTAGTAGCTTTAGCGATCGGACTTTAGATTAGCGGAACCTGTTCCTTAAAAAAAGGACTAGATCGTTTAATGTAGTTATGCTATAATTAAAAATATGATGGCGAGCGTAGCCAAGTGGTTAAGGCAGAGGATTGTGGTTCCTCCACTCGTGGGTTCGAACCCCATCGTTCGCCCTTAAAGCAAATTGTAAAATCTATAAAGCAGGAATGGCAATGGATAAGATACTTCTCTGGGAAGACTAAAACTCAATATCCATTGCCAATGTATTGGAATGTAATGTAAAGATTTTTTAATCAGATTGATAATTTTCAAGCCCTCCTAGAAAATTCCTAGCAGAAAGATAAAAGTTAAACCGCATAAGGCAAGAAGAGAAACGATCGCTATGTTGCCTATGCTGCGATCGTGAACGGTAGGGTGTGAAGGTTGGCTCATACGAGTTCAAACCTCTTTCAAAACTACAATCGTAATTATAGATAACTAAATAAGAATTTTTCTTTGTAGAATAAGATACTTGATTTTTATTTATCTAAGTTTATTTTCGCAATAACTTAAGTCAATGAACTTTTGTTTCATTACGTCAAAAGACTGAAAAGTTCTGGCGAATGGAATTCGCAACTATACAAACGAAGTCCCTCTTGTGCGGACTTACGAAAAAAATTAACGTTGTGAAACCCACGGAGGTGGGTTTTGTTTGTGTAGCTGCGAATTCTATTTGCGCTCGGCAGCTCTTATGGTTAATGTAAATTAAATAACATTCAAGAACCTAAATTTTTTTATTAAAAAATAAAAACTATTACGTCTTAAGTTGGAGGAAAAAATACTTATTAATTAAGATAACCGTAAAAATGTAAACTAGTTGAGGGCTAAAGCTAGTTGTATATGACTAATTGTTAATTTTTGAGAAAGATTTGCAATGAAGTCAAAACTATTATCTATTAGTCACGAATCAAAACAAAGCTCAATTTTAAATATAAATAAGAATTGCCATGTCAGAATTACTTCAAGCCATCTTGGATAGTGAAGAGAAAAATGATTTGCGTTCTTTGATAAGCGAGTTACGCCAACAGGAAAAGAAATATCTGCTGCGAAACGATATCCTCAGTTTGTACGGTGAATATTGCTCAAAGTACGAAAAGTCAGAACGGTTTTACAAAGCTTCGCACTTGGGTAAGTTAATCTATTACACTCAGGAAATTATTCAAGAGGAATCTAGTCTCTGTTTTATCATCCGTCCTAAGATAGCTAGTCAAGAAGTTTATCGACTGACTGCAAGTTTAAATATTGAGCCAATGACGGTACAGGAACTGTTGGATGTGCGCGATCGCTTGGTCAACAAATACAATCCCAATGAAGGTGACTTACTAGAGTTGGATTTTGGTCCGTTTTATGACTACTCACCCATCATCCGCGATCCAAAAAATATTGGTAAAGGAGTACAGTTCCTCAACCGCTATCTATCTGGTAAGTTATTTGCAGATGCCAAGCAAGGTCTAGAATCCTTGTTTAATTTTTTGCGCCTCCACCAGTATAATGGGGTGCAACTACTGATTAACGAACGCATCAAATCGCAACAGCAACTTTCAGACCAAGTTAAGAAAGCGTTGGCTTTTGTAAGCGATCGCCCCAACGAACAACCATACGAAGAATTCCGGTTTGACTTGCAGATAATGGGCTTTGAACCGGGCTGGGGGAATACCGCCATGCGAGTTAGGGAAACGTTGGGTATTCTGGATGAACTCATGGATTCTCCCGACCCCCTAACTTTAGAAGCCTTCATTTCTCGCATTCCAATGATTTTTAGAATTGTGCTCGTGTCCGCCCATGGTTGGTTCGGACAAGAGGGAGTTTTGGGGCGTCCTGACACTGGCGGTCAAGTGGTTTATGTTCTGGATCAGGCGAAGAATTTAGAGAAGCAATTGCAAGAAGATTCCATGTTGGCTGGTTTGGGTGGATTGAATGTTAAACCCAAGGCGATCGTTCTTACTCGCTTAATTCCCAACAGTGATGGTACCTTGTGCAACCAACGATTAGAAAAAGTTTACGACACAGAAAATGCTTGGATCTTGCGAGTTCCTTTGCGGGAATTTAATCCCAATATGACTCAGAACTGGATTTCACGGTTTGAGTTTTGGCCTTATCTGGAAACATTTTCCATTGATGCAGAAAAAGAATTGAGGGCAGAGTTTCAAGGCAGACCAGATTTGATTGTTGGTAATTATACGGATGGTAATTTGATTGCATTTTTACTGTCGCGTCGCTTGGGAGTGACTCAATGTAACATCGCTCATGCTTTAGAAAAATCAAAATATTTGTTTAGTAATTTGTACTGGCAAGACTTAGAGGATAAGTATCATTTTTCACTACAATTTACTGCAGATCTGTTGGCAATGAATGCTGCTAATTTTATTATTAGTAGCACTTACCAAGAGATTGTAGGGACTCCAGATAGCGTAGGACAGTACGAATCTCTCAAGTGCTTTACGATGCCAGAACTGTATCACGTTGTCAATGGGATCGAACTGTTTAGCCCCAAATTTAACGTTGTACCTCCTGGAGTTAACGAAATTTGCTATTTCCCCTACACGCAGACTGAAGATCGAATTGAGAGCGATCGCGCCAGATTAGAAGAAATGCTGTTTACACTGGAAGATCCGGCGGAAATATTTGGAACTTTAGACGACCCCAACAAGCGCCCGCTTTTCTCAATGGCGCGTCTCGACCGGATTAAGAATTTGACTGGTTTAGCTCAATGCTTTGGTCAAAACCAAGAATTGCAAAAACATTGCAATCTCATATTAATTGCAGGTAAATTGCGAGTTGAAGAATCAGGCGACAATGAAGAACGCGATGAGATCGTCAAACTTTACCGTATTATAGAAGAGTACAATCTTCAAGGTAAAATTCGCTGGTTGGGAGTGCGCTTGACCAAAAATGATTCGGGGGAAGTGTACCGAGTGATTGGCGATCGCCAGGGAATATTTGTACAACCAGCTTTATTTGAAGCTTTTGGTTTGACCATTTTAGAATCAATGATTTCAGGATTACCAACTTTTGCTACTCAATTTGGCGGACCTTTAGAAATTATTCAAGATCGGGTGAATGGCTTTTACATCAACCCAACCAATTTAGAAGAAACAGGTGATAAGATTTTGGAATTTATTAAGCGTTGCGAAGAAAATCCCAATTACTGGAATCAAATTTCCCAAAAAGGAATTGAAAGAGTTTACAGCACTTACACGTGGAAAATCCATACCTCTAAGCTCTTATCCTTAGCCAGAATCTATGGTTTTTGGAACTTCATTTCCAAAGAAAATCGAGAGGATTTGTTACGTTACATAGAGGCTTTATTCTATCTAATTTACAAACCGAGAGCGCAACAGCTACTAGAGCAACATAAGTACCGATAGAAATTATGAATTATGAATTGTGAATTATGAAAAATTTTATAATTCATAATTCATAATTCATAATTCATAATTCATTGTGTTAATGCTAACCAAGTTTTTGTCCCAACAATGCCATCTACCGATATGCTGCGCTGATTTTGAAAAGATTTAACAGCCGCTTCTGTTAGCGCACCGAAAACTCCATCAATTTGAACAGCGTAGCCATTGTAAGATAACAGTCGTTGTAAAGCTCTAACAGCAATACCTTCATTGCCAAAACTTAAAGTTGGCAAGGCTTGATTAGTATAATCGTAAGATATGGCAGTTACTACTTGGTAACCACTTCGTCTACTAGTGAATCGTCGCCTGTAACGACGAGAATTAACCGTAGGGGTATTTTCTGACGCTACAAACAACTCAGCAGAAGAAGGCGTCTGAGCTTGATTCACTATATTGTTATTTTCTGTAGTTTGTTCTAATGGGGAGACATTGACTGTCTCATCATATTGCATGAATTCAGGTGGTGTAACTCGAGCAGGTGAAACTATCGGAGATAGCTGCTGGTCTTGATTTGACTCTTCCACGCTGCTCTCTAACTGAAGAAATAGCTCATTTGCTAAACTCAGCAAAGAAAATTGTCCTGTTTGCAATACGCCCGTCATCAGCAGGGCAATATCTGTCATTGTGTCACTTTTTACGCTAGGCCCATGCTCTATTTGACATCTACTACAGCTGTTGTTCCGGATTAAACAGTAATTACAAAATAAAAACTGTAATAATTTTTTCCAAAGATTCCGTAAAATGGGTCTTTGCCGTTCTTTATAAGTATAAATACAGAAGATGGGTAAGGAGTCATTATGTCTTAAACTCCTTACCCAAATAGTTAATAGATGTCGTATATTATTAACCAGTTAATTCAGCCCAAGTTCTAGGACCAACCACACCATCGGGGTTGAGACCTCTTCCACTTTGAAAAGCCATCACAGCAGATTCTGTGAGAGCACCAAAATTCCCATCAATTCTTACAAAATAGCCGTTGGAAACTAAAAGTCGTTGTAAAACTCTAACAGAATGACCGGAGGAGCCAAACCTTAGAGTTGGTAAACCAGACGCTCGTGCTGACATAAATTGTGCTTCGGATTGTTCCTCAAATTGTTTTTCTTCCAGTTCTGGCTCAATTTCTCCTTACGGTTGTTCTTGAGGTTGTACTGGATCTGTGGATTCTTCCATACTAATTTATTTATAAATTAATTTTTAGTTTTTAATTTTAAATAACTTTCAAAAAATGTAAAATGTTAATGGCTAACGGTTAGTGGCTAGGTTCGAGATAATTAGAGCAAAGTTTTAGCGCCAGTTTTACCCCACCCTAACCCTCCCCGATGGATTGGGGAGGGAACTGGAAATTCAATTTCCCATTTTCCAAAAGGGGACTCAGGAATCAGAAATTCAATTTCCCATTTTCCAAAAGGGGATTCAGGAATCAGAAATTCAATTCCCCATTTTCCAAGAGGGGACTCAGGAATTCAGAAATTCAATTCCCCATTTTCCAAGAGGGGACTCAGGAATCAGAAATTCAATTCCCCATTTTCCAAGAGGGGACTCAGGAATCAGAAATTCAATTTCCCCCCTTTCCAAGGGGGGACTAAGGGGGGTAATTTCGACTTGTTTGTATTGCTTTCCACTCCACAAGAAAGTTTGGGAGTTTCTTTTATTTATGAGTTCTTATGGAGCTTGTTGCTGACAAAAATGATTTGCCCAGTTTGCCAATGCTAACCAAGTATTGGGACCAACAATTCCATCATCTTTTAAGTTCTGGTCGCGTTGGAACTGTTTTACAGCACCTTCTGTAGCTGGACCAAATTTTGAGTCAAAACTACTACTGCCTAGATATCCAAAAGTAATCAATTGTTGTTGTAACAATCTTACAGCGTCACCATTAGTGTCCCTTTTGAGTTGGGGCAATTTTTGCTCAGCCATGATTTACTGTCCTAAATTTTTTAAATGATGTTGATTTGGCTCTTCTTCGTTGTTAACTGGTAACTGGTCACTGGTAACTGGTCACTGGTTACTGCTCACTGAATTAGGGGATACACTTCAATACACCAAAATCGCCTAAAGCCCGCCAAGTTGCAGGACCAACTTTTCCGTCAGCAACCAAGTTTATATTTTTGGTATTTACTGCTGTGTATTCTTTTTGGAATTGGGCAACAGCTGAGGAAGTGTTACTACCAAAATTTCCGTCTACTTTCAGTACTGGTATAACGTTTCCATTCCCAATCTTGCTTCTGTAAGCATTCAACAGTTGTTGTACATATTTTACGGCGTCGCCAGTATCACCTTGCACTACTGGTGGCAGACCAATAGAAGCAGCTGCTTGTGTCATATTCACCCTCCGTAAATGATTTAAAGTGTAAAATTTCTCTTCTATCAAACTAAGGTAGTATTACACCCTTCACTCTGACATTACCCATTTAGGGTGATATTCCCTCAAGGAGAAGCAAATTTACCCCATTAATTTGCTCTAGAGTGCTAGATTTATTTGTCACTACCAACCAGATATAGTTGTAGCGAAAAGAATGCTGATTTGGTGGCTTTTTTAACGTTATCTTTAGATCTACGTAACAGGAAGGTAGTAAAACGCGAATCCCAGTACTGTATATGCAGCTAATAACAAGATGCCTTCAAGCCAGTTTGACTTTCCATCAGAACTAATGCTGTTCGCAATTAAGACTGATACACTCACAGCCACTAGTTCAAAGGGATTAAAATTTAAATCCATGGGTTGACCGAACACCCAACCTGCTAAAACTAAAACAGGAGCCACAAACAAGGCAATCTGCATACTCGATCCCACTGCTACCGACAGCGAAAGATCCATTTTGTCTTTCATAGCGACTGTGACGGCAGTTGCGTGTTCTGCGGCGTTACCAACAATAGGTACGAGAATAACCCCTGTAAATAGTGCGGTTAGTCCTAACTGGGCTGTAGCTACTTCTAATGATGCGACTAGCATTTCTGATTCTAATGCGACTAGAATAGTACAGACTAGCAACACACTTGCCCACAACCAAATGTTAGGTTTGCTATGATGCTCTTCTTCCACTGTTTCTACAACCCCCACTTCATAAAGATAAGCGTGGGTTTTCATAGAAAACAGCAATGTTAAAGCATAAACAATTATTAAAACAATGGCAACAGCTAGGGAAAGATGTTGCAATGCTTGGGCGCTGACTGCTTGAGAACCGAATCTCATAGCTGTTGGTAGCAAAATAGCAATGACTGCCAAATTCATGGAAGATGCATTCACCCGTGCTACTACTGACTGAAATTTCTGTTCCTTGTGACGCAGTCCGCCTAAAAACATTGCTAGACCCATGACTAGCAGTAAGTTTCCAATAATCGATCCCGTAATACTCGCTTTGACGACATCCACTAATCCAGCTTTTAAAGCAATGAGAGCAATAATTAGTTCTGTTGCATTACCAAAAGTGGCATTTAACAATCCTCCTAGGGTTGGACCGACTACGACAGCAATTTCTTCTGTAGCTGTTCCCATCCAAGCAGCTAGGGGCAAAATAGCTAAACAGGCAGTTCCAAAAACAGTGAGTTCTCCCCACTCCAAATAATGTGCTGCAAAGGAAACCGGAATAAACAAAGACAAAACCAAAAAAATGGTGTTTTTACCTGACATGTGTATTTTGGGCTGAAAGAGTTAACAGAAACGGAGTTAAGGGTTAAAAGTGAAGATCGCACTTGTATATATATGTGCTATAGCACGTCTCTACTGTCCTCAACTTCTTATTTAGGATACTCCCAACCCTCTAGTAGAATGGTTCCGAAATTTTACTGTTTCCTTTAAGGAGCTTTATTTGTAAAATAAGATTGCGATATAAATCGTCTTCGTAATCTTTCGTTGCAAAAGTTTCGATGAAGTGCTGAATTTTACAACAAAGATGCAGGTTAATATATTAAAAGACAATTAAGTTTTTAGCACCGCCAACGATGAAACCTGCTAACCCCGCTTTTATCAATGGTTACTTAATTGGAAGGTTGTTTAAAGAAGTGCAAATTACTCCAACATTTAGACCGCAAAGAGCGGATTTTGTTCGCATATCATAGTTGCTCTATTTTCCCTATTATTGTTGCAATGCCAATGCCAGAAAGGTTTATAGAAATTTTACTCACGAGTGCAATTGCAAATTTATCTATCCTATTTGGAATCATAACTCCATGACCTCAGCAGCTGAATTACCAGCTAGTACTGGTACAAATTTGACGACACATGAAACTGTGAAAAGCACCCAAATGCTCGATCCCCTGAGACAAGCTACGGGAGTTTACGTAACGGTTCATGGGCATTTTTACCAACCACCACGGGAAAACCCATATTTGGACGCAATTGAGCGTCAACCTGGTGCGGCACCTTTTCATGATTGGAACGAACGCATTCACTCCGAATGCTATCGTC
Source organism: Scytonema hankhaensis NUACC26 (assembly GCF_045865695.1). Taxonomy (NCBI): domain Bacteria; kingdom Bacillati; phylum Cyanobacteriota; class Cyanophyceae; order Nostocales; family Scytonemataceae; genus Scytonema; species Scytonema hankhaensis. Next base: position 126,734 of record NZ_BAACAP010000253.1, on the reverse strand, counting down.
CCAATGCCTTTGCTAGGGTGTTAAATGACCGAGGCGAGTTGGTGGGGATCGTTAACAACTATGAGTATTTGAGCTTTAACATTGGGCCAACGCTGATGTCATGGTTGGAACGGCACGATGTGGAGGTTTGCCAACGTATCTTGGAGGCAGATCGCAAGAGTTGCGAAAGGTTGAACGGGCATGGCAATGCGATCGCGCAAGTATACAACCACATCATCATGCCCCTAGCTAACGAACGCGACAAATATACCCAAATTCGCTGGGGCAAAGAAGACTTCCGATCCCGCTTTGGGCGCGATCCCGAAGGTATGTGGCTGGCAGAAACGGCTGTAGATTACGCAACCTTAAAAGCTTTAGTTGACGAAGGCATTCGCTTTATTGTACTGGCTCCATCGCAAGCACAACGCTGTCGTCTCATGCCAACACAAGATAATCCCAACCCACAATGGCATGAAGTCGGTGGCAGTCAAATCGATCCCACACGCCCGTATCGGTGTTTTCTCAAAGGGGACTGGGGACTGGGTACTGGGGACTTGGTGCAACGCAACCTCAATTCCCAATTCCCAATCGCCGATCCCCAATCGCCAATCCCCGATCCCCAATCCCTCCCCTACATAGATATCTTCTTCTATGACGGTCCGATCTCGCGAGATATGGGATTTAGTGATGTCCTTTATAATTCAAGCCATTTGGCAGGACGAATCGGTTCGGCAGTACGCGGGGATCGCCGAACAGCACAGTTAATTTCTGTTGCTACAGATGGGGAAACCTTTGGACATCATAAAGGCGGTACTGAGAAAACATTAGCCTATGCATTTACACAAGAATTTACTCATAGAGGTTGGACTGTCACAAACTTTGCCCACTACCTCAGTCTGAATTCTCCCTCTTGGGAAGTAGAACTCAAGCCTATCACGGCATGGAGTTGTGCTCACGGAGTGGATAGATGGCAAGATGACTGCGGTTGCGGTGGTGGTGGAACGTGGCACCAAAAATGGCGTCGTCCTTTAAGAAATGCTCTGGATTGGTTGCGCGATCGCTTAATCCAGGTGTATGAAGAACATGGCAGGCTATTGCTCCGCGATCCCTGGTGTGCAAGAGACGAATATATAGAAGTTATTCGCGATCGTACTCCCGAAAATGTCACTCGTTTTCTAGCTCGTCACCAAAACCACAAATTGACAGCCGCCGAACAAGTAGATGCCTTACGCTTGTTAGAAATGCAGCGTCATGCTTTACTCATGTTTACCAGTTGTGGATGGTTCTTTGAAGAAATCTCGCGCCCGGAAGGAACTCAGATCCTTCGTTACGCTGCTCGTGCTCTAGAACTAGCAGGAGATGTAGCAGGCGTACAATTAGAAAAAGGGTTCATCAAACGTTTGACTACAGCAATAAGTAACGTTGAGTTCTTTAAACATGGTGCTGAAGTTTACCGTCAACTCGTGCTGACAGCCCAAATCAGCTTTAAACAAGTTGCAGCCCACCACGTCATTACTTCATTATTCAACGGTCAGCGATCGAGCTTAAGTGAAAGATTGCCTTCAAACAGCGATCGAACTTCAGCAGCAAGTGTTTTCCAAAAGAGAGCTTATTGCTACACAGTCAACGAACTCGATTACCAACTCCAAAGAATGGGATCGCTGACTTTGGCTGTGGGGAATTTGAACTTAGTTTCTGAAATCACCTGGGAAAGCGAGCATCTGGTATTTGCAGTTCTTCATCTTGGAGGCTGGGATTTCCATTGTTGCATTCAACCTTTCCAAGGACGCCGTAGTTACAGCCAGTTGAAAGACAAACTGTTTGGCGCACTGCAACAAGCGAGTGCAGCACATACAATTTTGGCAATGATGCAATTGTTCGGTGAAGAAGCATTCAACTTACAGAATTTATTTACCGAAGAACGCCACCGACTCATGCACTTATTAAGTCAGGAAACCCTGACACGATTGGATCAACTCTACACACAAACATACAGGGATAATTACGGTGTCTTAATGGCATTCCATCGCGATGGAGTTCCCGCACCACAGGAGTTGCAGGTAGCAGCAGAGATATCCTTGGGGTATCGGTGTATGATGACCTTGCGTGCATTAGAGCAAGATATATCAGAACCGACATCCACTTGGAACCATATTTTAGAGTTAGAAGCAATTGCCACAGAAGCCAAACACATACATTGTCGGTTAAATATTCCTGAAGGCAAGCAGATGTTAGAGCAAATAGTACTCCATTCTCTCTGGCAGCTACTATACGATCCCAGTGGAACTTCAGATGCAGATATCCAACGCTTGGAACGTTTGATAGATGCGGCCTATCAGCTTAACCTTAGTGTGTGCCTTGAACGATCCCAGGAACTATACTTCAACCGTTTGCACAATCAAATTTTGCCTCAGATGGGAACTAAAATGGCAAATCGAGAAAATGAAACTTACAGCCATCAGTTGTTGAAATTGGGGCAAAAGTTGGCAGTTGATGTTAGCCATTGGTTGCAGTAAACAGTGACCAGTGACCCTCCGGGTTCGCCAGGTCCCTACGGCGGGAAACCCGCCTGCAGGACTGGACTCACCAGTGACCAGTGACCAGTAGTGGTCATTGGGCATTGGTTGTAAGTTATTCTTCCTTGTCTCCCTTATCTCCCTTGCCCCTTGCTACTGATAATCCGCTGCCATCCAATATACGTTATCGATCGCCTGCTCTAATTGATTGTTTGTAAAAGTTTGTTCAACTTCAATTTCATCTGACCAAAAATCTAACGAAACTTTTATCTCTATATTTTCCAAGCTTTTTTTGTCTTCAATAGATAGGGTATTATGTGCATCCTCATCCTCAAGCATAGAAAGCTCCTTTCTCTTCATAGGAGAAAAATTTATGATGACTGTGATTTCTAGTTTGCCTTTCTGCTTACAGTTCTTATTTGGAATCAAAAGTTCGCATTTGACTCCTTGCTTGAGGACAAAATTCCACTCCACTCGATTAAATATGCCCTGCACATTTTTCTGTTTAAAGTATTTTTTAATAAATGAATTTTTGCAAGATAAATTCAGATCGTTACCTTTTGGTTCAAAATTTTCAATTATACAATTAATAATTTGACTGGGATTAAATATTCTATTTTCTAAAAGAATGATTTCTTCTGTTCCTTCCAATTGTTTAAATTTATTGTTTAGCATATTGAGATGACCCTCCTATTTTTTACTTGTAACATTCTCATCGCTATTAAAAACTCAAAAATTATCATATGAATGAAAATGTGAGAATGACAATTAATCATTACATTAAAACATTTGAAAAAGCTAGACTATAGATAATAAGACATTATTATCATTCTCTTCATGTAGCTTTATTTTTTCTTTTATGTTAGACATTTTTCTATGCTTTGAACTTTATTCTCAAGTCGAAGAAAGAGAATAAGTGAAAAGACACAGATAGTCTAATGTACATTATGTCTTTGCATATTGTGTGTATTAAAGCCTACAATTTCCTAGATTTAAATGCACCATTTGACTCCCATAAACCATTTTCAGAAAAGAGCGGATTGACTTTTTCTGATTGTAATTGTTCAATAGAAGGTAATAGACAATCATACAATTGTACCGACTGTATGCATTCATTAATTGTAGTAACGGCTGAGTTATAAGTTGCTATCTTTTGTCTAAGAACATTTAATAAATGTCGTACTTTTACCATACTTTCACAATTATAGGTTTGGGATGTTTGTAATAAAGTCTGACGAAACTGATATATGGAAAAAATCCCTTCATTATAAAATCTAGGGCTTTCTCGCACGAAACGATCGCACTCTACTCTAGCCACACTCACTAAAGCATGAGTGACTTCTTTGAAAACGCGATCGCGAATTCCTGGCTTTTCTCGTATTGTTTCCAATAGTTCTGTTTCTTCCTTGGTCATATCACCAGCCGACGCAGGTTTTAACACGCAAATCACCGCTGAAGTATCAGAAGATCGAATTCTAGCATATGTTAAATGTGAATCTTTCTCAACCGGGGCATCAATACCTAGAGTATCGATAATGACACTACTTTGAATCGATCCTACATTGTAGGAATCTAAAAATGGCTCTTGTTGTATAAGTTGTAATATAAACTCTACTTGCTCCTGCAAATTTTTGCATTAAAGCGGTAACCCTTGCATATTCAGCATCCTGAAAGTATAAAAATATTCTTTCAGTACATTTTATAGAAAACAAGTGCCTATTTGCATCAGCAAATACACTAGGTTCTTTTTCTAAACTGTTACCATAATTTTGATAAAAATCGCATAATATAGCGCTTTTTAATTGGGTGCAATACATAAAAAAGTTATGGAACCGCAGCCTGTAGCAGCCCGTAGCAGATAAATTTGTACTTCATTCAAGTGAAAATTGCTATAATACAGGTTTCTTATTTGATTTGTAAAATACAAGTAGACTTTACAAATATCCTCATTATAGATTGATTAGACGTGAAAATATTTCCTCTTCGGCTAAAACCAGATGAAGATTTAAAACAAAGCTTAAAAAACTTTGCTAGTCAAGAAGGCATTAAAGCAGGGTTTGTTGTGACTTCCATTGGAAGTCTAAAACAAGCAAAAATTCGCTTTGCTAACCAAGAAAACAGCACGCTCTTAACTGACAAATTTGAAATTCTTGCCCTCAATGGAACAATAGCAACCACTGGAGTACATCTGCACATTACCATCTCCGACCAACAAGGAAACACTATTGGCGGACATCTTGACTTTGGATGTATTATCTACACAACTGCTGAGATAATTATTGGTATTAGTGAAGAATATGCTTTTCTAAGAACACTGGACGAGCAAACAGGCTACTACGAATTAGAAATTATCAGAAAAACAACTGAAAACTTCGATATAAAGCAGAGTGTACGCAGAAGTTACAAGGGGAGGGCTAGGGTGGAGTAAAACTGATGCTAAGATCTGAGTCTATTAATCTCTACAATTTATATTTCTCCAAACTGCAGGCAAAACCTCTACCTCCAAAACTTTTTCCTCACCTTCCTCCGTATTTTGAAACAACACTGTAAAAGCACCTGCACCCAATCCATCTTGAGGAAACATCCGGTAACAAGGCAAATTCGTTAAATTGGACTGATAGCCCTCTAAATGCTTCGCTTCTACAGCTTTGAATTGAGGAAATCTTTGTAAAAACCACTCACAAACTTCCTCATTTTCTTCGGGAGAGTAAGTACAAGTCATATAAGCAAGATACCCTTGAGGGGCAACGATCTGACCAGAATTTGCTATAATTCTTTTCTGTCTGTTAGCACTTTTATTAATAGCAGTTGGATGAAAACAACCTGGTGCTTTTTCTCCTTTCGCAAGTAAAGATTGCCCGGTACAAGGAGCATCGACCATAACTAGATCGCACGATAAAGGGATCGTATCAGCAAAAAAACTTGGATCTTTACTTGCGACAAGAGAAGGTTCAATTTGACAGCGTTTCAGATTAGAAATTAGCATTCCCAACCGTTTGCCAATGACTTCATTAGCAATCAGTAAATCCGGTTGCAGATTTTTCCAAGCAAAGACACTCTTTCCTCCCGGTGCAGCACACATATCAAAAACTTTATTGACAGGTTGAGGAATCGCTAACAATATAGAAGCTGCAAAGACGGAAGAAAAATCTAAACAGTAAAAATACCCTTGTTCGTGTAAGGAATGTTGTCCGGGTTTTTCTCCTAAAGACAAACGGTCTATAAATTTTGGTTGCCAAGGTGTTGCTACTTCAGTAGAAAAAGGATTGGATTCCGGTTTTTCTTTACACCAAAGAATACAAGGATTAAAAGGTTGTGGATGTGTTAAAGCTTCAACAAATTTTTCTCGCTCGTCTAAATTAGTAAATAAATGTCGTGACAGTTTGAGTAATAAATTAGAATAGTTTTTCATAATTTAAGGTGGGGAGCATCTCAATTTGGAAAAACACCAGGTGATTGAAAATCACGGCTACACAAACAAAGCCTGCCTACGCAGGCTATGCATTAGTCCGCGAAGGCGGTGAGTCCAGTCCTGTAGGCGGGTTTCCCGCCGTAGGGAACTGGCGAACCCGGAGGGACTTTGGTTTGTATAGCCCCAGAATTTATTCTGGGGGCAATGCCCACCCTACTAGTTATATAAGATGCACAACCTATAAGAAGTTTTTATAATGAACCTAAGTCAGGCAGCGCAACCTGACTCGGCTTTGTATCAGCGATTTACATCACTTTTCATGCCGATGTTGCCATGCTACACCAACAGCCGCACCTGCTCCAGCTATTAAGCCAGTTGCCATTCCCTCTATAGTTTTAACTCCAGGGTCTTGAGTTATGCATTCGCTGGTGACGGTGTTAGCTTGCAAGCACATATTGGTTTCCGCCCAAGCTGATGTGCCACCTACAATGACACCAGCTACACTACAGGAAACAACAAGAAGAAGAAGGCGTTTAGTTTTTATGTCTTTCGGCTGTTGCATAAAATTCGGTAAATTGTTAGTCGCTCAAAACTACTTTACACATCATTATCGTTTTTGTCAGTAGTTTTGACCCCACAATATCCAGTTATCTAAAATACCGTGGAAAAATTTACCTCTATTTGTTGCTTTCTGCTCATTCTAGGCGGAGATTAATAGGTATACGAGCATAAATACCTAGAGAATCATTCATTTTTTGTACGATCGCCAGTTCTTTTTGGAGTTTTTCAAATTCTTCCATCAATGGATCTGGAGCTTTAAGTTTCATTTTGTCTATTCCCAGAATAGAACTTATCTCCTGCGTCGTCCGCCCAAACAAACGCTCCTCAAGAGTTCCCAATCGAGGATATTCCTTCACCTCCCAATTGTTTCCCAAACCAGCGGCTGTTGCCGCATATTTAATAGCAGCATCCAAACCCCCAATCTCATCTATCAAACCTATTTTCTTGGCTGCAACACCCGACCAAACTCGTCCTTGAGCAATCTCCACCACCTTTTGTTCTGACAATTTCCGACCTTGTGCGACTTTATTGATAAATACGCTGTAAATGCGGTTCACATTGCGCTGATATATAGCCAGTTCTTCTGAAGATTTGGGACGAGCTACTGTTTGAACATCAGCGTACTTCCCTGTTTTCACTGAATCCCAGGTAATTCCATTATCATTTGCTAATTTTTGAGCATTGATCAGCACTCCAAATACACCAATAGAACCTGTGATGGTGTTGGGTTCCGCAAAAATCCGTTTGGAGTCAGTGGCGATCCAATAGCCACCGGAAGCAGCAATGTCACCCATCGACACGATAACAGGCTTCTGTTGATGAGTCAACCGCACTTCTCTTTGCATCACTTCAGAGGCGGTAGCGCTTCCACCTGGGCTGTTAATTCGTAGCACAACAGCTTTAACATCTTTATCTTGGCGCAACTGACGGAAGATTTTGGCAAAGCGATCGCCACCTATTTCTCCACTTTCACCTTGACCTTCGACTATTTCGCCTTCAGCATAGACAACCGCAATTTTGTTTTTCGATTCGCGTTCTACGCCTAAAGATTTGCCTGGAACTTCTGCATACTCATCAATGTCAATTTGGCGGAATGTTTTTTCATCTTTACCGCTATCAGTTAACTTTTTCAGGTCTGAAACCACTTCATCAAAATAAGCTATCTTATCTACCAAACGATTAGCTTTTGCTTGCTCTGCCAATAACAACGCTTGATTATCAACGATATTTTGTAATTGAGAAGCAGGTATTTTACGACTCGACCCTACTACTGTTCGCCATTCTGTCCAAACATCATTCAATAGAGTTTGGATTTGCTGACGATTTTCTGGGCTTAGCTTTGTAAGAACATATGGTTCAACTGCTCCCTTAAACTTACCGACTCGCACGACTTGAACGCCAACACCATACTTTTGCAATGCTCCTGCAAAAAACACGGGTTGTGTACTCAAACCATTAACTTCCATCGCTCCCAAGGGGTTAACCACAATGTTATCTGCCACCGAACTCAGGTAATACTCCCTTTCTCCCCAATCCGAGCCATAGGCGACAATCTTTTTACCAGAGGCGCGGAATTTCTGTAGTTCTTGGCGGATTTCTTTAAGAGTGGCAAAACCTGAAACACTGGCTTGTGATGCGCGACTGCCATCTAGATATATCCCAACAATGCGCTTGTCCAGACGTGCTTTTTCCAAAGCGTCCAGAACGCTACGAAGAGACATCCTATTGATTTCCTCACCCGATAATGCTTTCTCCAGCAATTCGCTCGTGCTAGGTTCGCCATCGGTAATGTTCATAGACAAGTCAAAAACTAACACTGACTTATCTTTTACTAGAGGACCAACATCTTTAGAGGAGGCAGCAGCAAATAGCAGCAAGAGTAGCCCGGTGGTACCCAAACCTAAAAAGATAAATAACCCCAAGAGGCTGCCAACTAAACTGGCAAAAGTTTGTTTGAGAAAATTACGCATTTTAGTTAATGGTCATTGGTCGTTGGTCATTAGTCATTGGTCATTTGTATATATTTATCTTCTTCCGCAAGAAGCAAAGCGCTGTATTCGTTCTTATTCAGCGTTGGGTTGTTGACCTTATGCGTTGTAAACTCTCGGAAGACCTTAGTTCATCTAGTGTAGCGTTGCCAGTACAAAATAGCACGGTCATTATTTCAGCAATGAGGACTTCTGCTAGTTCCCGAACAGCTACCTGAGAAACAGATGCAGCTTGTAGAAACGGCATCGCCAATCCTGCAATATCTGCCCCTAAAGCCAGTGCTTTTGCTACATCCAATCCATGACGCAATCCTCCCGACGCAATTAAGGGAACATGAGGTGCGATCGCACGAATACTGGTAATACATTCTGCAGTAGGCAAACCCCAATCGGCAAATGTGTTTCCTAATCGTCGTTGTAAAGCATTTTCTGCCCGTTCGCTTTCCACTTTTGCCCAAGAAGTTCCGCCTGCTCCTGCTACGTCAATTGCTTTCACCCCTGCCTCAATCAGCTTTTGTGCCATTTTATCTGAAATGCCGTTGCCAACTTCCTTGACAATAACTGGTACGGCTAAATCAATGCACAATTTATGAATTTTTTCAATTAATCCTTGAAAATTTTTATCACCTCTTGGTTGAATGCACTCCTGTAAGGGGTTTAAGTGCAAAATCAAGGCATCAGCTTCCAAAATATCAATTATTTTTATACATTCATCTAAACCATAATTGTAGTTCAGTTGCACTGCACCCAAATTAGCTAACAGAAGAACATCAGGAGCATACTTCCGAATTGCAAAAGTTTCAGCAACTTGAGGTTTTTCCACGGCTACCCGTTGAGAACCCACGCCCATCGCAAATTTATAGTGCTGAGCAACTTCCGCAAGACGACGATTGATAACTCCCGCCTGTTCTGTTCCGCCTGTCATGGAAGAAATCAGCACGGGCGCACCAAGTTGTTTGCCTAAAAACTGAGTTCTGATGTCAATTTCGTCAATATTTATTTCTGGCAAGCAGCAATGAGTGAAGCGGTAGTGTTCCAACCCATTAGTCGTTTGATTAAATTGAACATCTTGTTCTAAGCAAATACGGATGTGATCTGCTTTGCGGGACTGTGTTGCTGCCGAAGCGCTTGTTTGAGAGTTCACGAGTGATGTGACTTGTGGTAATAACTGCACTCCTATTCTCTCAGTCTTACTCTCGAACTGCCAAAAAATTACTTAATTTCATTATCAAAAGCATCAAACCTACTTGCAATATTCAGCAAACTATTATATTGTTTTAACTTGTTTGATATTCTGCGTACAGAATTAAATCAAAGCTCTGAACGCTTTCAAAACGAGTACAATAACTAAGTACTGCATTGGGTGCAAACAGTGTGGATGTGTTCCTAATCGATAAAACTGTTTGGTTGTCATCAGGGGGTTAAGGGTTAGACACAATCGGTTGTCAAAACCCAAGGCAAGTAATCTATTAAACAGCATCAACAACGGGTGCAATAAGCTGGGTACGGCTAGCGCCGAAGCGATCGCGCTAGGCTAGAGAGATTACATTGTCCAGAAAAGCATCTTTCTCAAATCTTTAATTAAACTGAGAGGAAAGTATCTCTATGTTTCCATTGAGATTTGCAGTTCTGTTTGCCAAAAAATTCGTTAATGGTAGAATAATAGGCTGTTTGTTTGATAACCTTTGATACTGAATTCGTTTTTATAACCCCTCTTACCTGAGCGATTGAATATCGCGGCTATACAATCGAGGGTATGTAAGACGCGGATTAAACTGCTATTCTTTCGCGTTTCTATAGAAAATTTGCATACCTGGCTTCTGTTTGTACTTACAGCAGTTTCCATCTGAATGAACCCTACCGTTTGTAAGGACGCGGCGGTCTTGCGCCCCGACTCTCTATTCCCACTCACACATCAAGATTATGAATGTTAGTCTTTTTTGGATTAGCACGCTTGTTCTGCCTATGTTTGCATCTATTACATCTATTAGTATGTCTAACTTTGCAACAGCACAACAGGCTCCAATCGCTCCTCAACAAAGGACACAGACAATACCGCAAAAGATTTGTTCTTTCGATGTTGTTGATAAGTTGTTACCTTCCACAAGTGAAAAAAGTAACTCTTTGCTTTCTTATCTCGCACAGCAAGGTTTTACACAAACTCAAGATGGTTCATGGGTTTGTTACGTCAGCGATCCTCGAAAATCGGGACGTTATTACACTCTGTTCAAGGTTCAGCAGATCGATAAAAGACTTGTAGCAAGTTCTTTTTTAGAAAACAATCGCATGATTGAAGAACAAAACAACCGCAGTTTGGACTTATTTCTCATGCTGATTCAAAATCACACAAGCACAAATTCGACGAACTTAAATAACATACGGGAATACATCGAAACCTTTATTACACTTGTCAAGCAAGAGAAGATAAAACCTTCAGAACGAGGTTATCTCTTTAATCAACCAAGTCGTGCATTTGTTTTTTACAACCGTCTTAGCCAAGGACAAATTAAAGGAACAGCAATTACGATTAATCTCGAGCTAAGGACTAATTCCTAATTACGAATTAATTTGGAGGTGGAGTTTGTTGAAGCCATTGGAAAAAAAGATTGCAATAGTATTTGTTTGTTTTGCGTCAGTACTTATGTCCGAGCGAGAAGCCTTTGCTCAGCTAAACCTTGGACGCTATGGAGTCCAACGAGGATTAGAAACAAATTATCTCCAATATCAGATTTCAGGACAAAAATTGAGCCAAATGCGAGGTATTCCTGCATGTGCGATCGGATACGGTCTCAACTGTAATAAAACGGCAGCAGTCATTGAGGAATTATTAGCAGATAGAAGAGGAATTAAATATCAAGACTTGTTGGTCAAAGCAGCTGGAGGAGAAGAAAACCTCCGCAAATTTGCTGCTTTTTACAACAACGATCGCAATCTTGCTCAAACTCCGTATGCATCATTTTGGCAAGATGACAATCCCCAAATCGTCGATGGATATCGATATCTTCTTGGGGGAACAGTGAAACAATCTCCCGTCTCAGGTTTAGGGCTTGTCACTAAAAATTTTTATTGGAGTCCACTGCAAGGATCTGGTAATTCACTCGATCTTCGTAGTGGATTGTTGAACTTGAAATATTCTTTTGGACGATTGCTGTATGAGGAGATGGCAAAAATCCCCAACATTGAGCAGCAGGTGCAATCTCTGAGTTTGCCACAGGAAATGACCCAATTTTATTTGGAGAAAATATCCATAGCAAAAAAGGCATTAAGCACAGGTAATAAACAACTACTTGAAAATAGTATTCTCAATGTACTCTCCGTTCCATTCCATACGGCAAGTACGCAATTTGGACGCCCAAATCTTGGGATTCCTCCAGAGTTCGACCAACTGACTGGTCAAGGTCTCTCCCCAGAGGTTTTTGTAGGAGTCAATCCAGTCTTCTTAGCTCCAGATGCGATCGCTCTTGATGTGGAGCCTTCTACAATTCCAGAAAGTACAATCCCAGAAAATACAGTTCCAGATAGTGCTGTTGTCCAACAAAGTTCTGGTAACTCCTCAACAGGTTGGTGGATTGGAGGTGGGGGGCTTGTTTTATTACTCCTTCTGTTATCTTTGGGTGGTGGAGGTGGAGATAGCAATCGCGCTTTCGGTCAACCACCATTAACTGTAGGAACAGCACCACCCGATACAGCTCCTCCAACAACCCCCAGTGGATGCGGTTTACCTGGAAACTCCAATCAAGTAACTGAGATTCCTTGTACTCCAGGTGTTGTCTACCCTCCAGGGAAAGTAGAAAGAGTCCCAGAACCATCAGCGATCGCGCCTTATTTGTTGCTGTTGATTGTCTTGTTTTTGAGTTCTGATGTTTGCAGGAAGCAAGTTCGTTGGTAGGGGCGCGGCGACCTTGCGCCCGTACAGTAGTTAGTAGTCAAACTAATAACCTGATAACTTGCCCTAGTGAACCTAATTCTTGTGGGACGGGCGTTAATTCTTGTGGGACGGGCGTCCTCGCCCGTCTAATTTTGCTCAAAGTTACGGCATAACTCTTCTTGGCATTTTGGCAATTTTTTTTTTGTAGGCTCATCACAATAAGGACTTAAGTTAAGCTGTCATGCTTTTCATCTATCGTATTGCGAACTCAGATCGCAATACATAGGCTTGGAATCTCTGTCTAAATACGTAAATCCTTCTTAATTTTGTATGAGCACTCATCAACCACTATTGAGCATTGGATTACCTGTATACAATGGCGAGAAATTTATCAAAGAAGCCCTCGATTCACTTTTAGCTCAGACGTTTGAAGATTTTGAGTTAATTATTTCAGATAATGCATCCACAGATGGTACTGAGGAAATTTGTAGAACATACGCCGAGCGAGACAAGCGTATCCGTTACTATCGCAACGAAAAGAATATTGGCTGTGCTTGCAACTTCAATCGTGTTTTTGAATTGTCTTCAGGTAAGTACTTTAAGTGGGCAGCTCATGACGATCTACATAGTCCGGATTTTCTTTTAAAATGTATTGAAGTACTTGAAAAAGACCCCACTGTAGTCCTTTGCCACTCTCAGGTATATTTTATTGATGAATATGGGGAGTTTTTAAAGTACTACGATATTCATCTCAAAACAGATTCGCCAAAACCGCATAAGCGTTTTCATGAACTGCTGGTTAAACATTTATGCTATCAGTGTTACGGAGTGATTCGTGCGAGTGCTCTTAAAAAGATACGGTTAATGGGTAGTTATGGCGCTGCTGATGCCATTTTTTTGTTACGACTTGGTTTAGTGGGTAGGTTTTATGAAATTCCCGACTACCTATTCTTTGCTAGAAAACACTCGCAACAATCTTTAAGTATGTTTTTCCCAAACTATCTGTCTGCAACTAACAATACGCAAAAAAAATCATTGAGGCAATTGCCAGATTTTTATGCATATGCGGTATGGTTTGATTCAGCAAACACGGGAAAAATTTTATTTCCACATTGGAGAATATTCTGGGAATATTCTCTTTCTATTTGGCTAGTCGAATTAAATGTTTATGAACGATTGTTTTGTGCTTTCAGCATTTATAAACAATTGAAAGGAACCGAACATCTTTTAATGAAAGATTTGTTTGTGGCTGCAAAAATGTTTTGGCAAAAGTTGTCTCCAAAATTATACAGGTTGACTTAACACTCATCCTTCAATTTACTCTTTTGGTTGTGGAATCCACAATCGAGGGGCTTGGGGCTTTTCTATCAACTCATTCCACAGACGCTCATAACTATCTACCATGTGCTTAACGGTGAAGTGACGCCGTGCTTTGTCTTGTCCTTGCTGACCAAATCGCAAGCGCAAGTCGCTATCTTCTTTTAAGCGCCGCAATGCAATAGCAAGCCCTTCTACATCATCTTTATCCACAAGCAACCCGGTTTCGCCATCAGTGACTGCTTCTGGAATACTACCCACATACGTTGCAACTACAGGAAGGGCTGCTAGCATTGCTTCAACAATTGCTAATGGAAAACCTTCAGACCGAGAGGGCATGGCAAAAATGTCAAATTGTGGTAACCAGGTATAAGGATTCTCTACCCATCCTGGAAACTCAACGCGATCGCTTATGCCCAAATCAACCGCAAGTTTCTCTAGCTCTGTACGTTGTCCACCTTCGCCCAGAATCACTACCCGAACTCCTTCGATTTGAGCAATAGCTCTTAGTAGAATATCGTGACCTTTCATCGCATCTAGCCGACCGATGCAACCAATAACTATTTGTTGTCTCGAAGACCCCACTCTCTCCTCTTCACGTGAGGGAGTGGGTTTCTGTGTTATGTCTGGTACGCAATTAGGGATAGAAATTACAGTACGACGACCTAACGCATAAAAGTCCTCCATACGCCTTGCACTTGCTTCACCCACAGCCACATGAGCATCTACTCGCAGTGATAGTGCCCTTGTACGCCACAGCTTAACAGCATCAGTTGTCCGTAGTGGCAACTGGTCAACACGCACTACACGAGCATTTGGCAATGTTAAAGCTGCAAAAAGACCAATGGCACACTCCCAAGGAGTACAAATATTGATATGTACTATATCTGGTTGCAAGCGATGCAGTGCTTGAAGGTGTGCTATTAGAGAATGAATACCTTTTGCAGGTAATATCGCTTGAGAGACTTGCGGTTTATTGCTTGCAATGGCGTCTATGACTAACTGACTGGTACCCATCGCGGTTACTTGAAAATCTGTTGACACGTTAGTGACTAAGTGTTTGAGGCTGATTTCCGCGCCTCCAATTCCAGCAGAATCAGTATAAGTAACTATACGTATCATTTTTTTTGTGGTTGTATAAAGTCTTTTTGACAAATCTATCGCAAGATTGTGTTGAAAGAAAAGCGATCGCTACTAGACTTTCATTGCAACCCCCTATTTTTTATATAAATTTATATGGTAGATATTTACATTGTTAACCTATTTATCATAGGTTTGTTGTTGCTAGTCGTTACCTTACTATCTGGCTGGATTTCACGCTTACCTCTTTCTTTTGCCCTTATCTATCTCTTAGTTGGTATTCTTCTTGGTCCTTACGGCTTTAAGCTTATTCAGTTGCGTCGTGAAGGAGTTTTCAATGCCGAATTGTTGGAACGAATAACAGAATTTGTAGTTATTATCTCTGTATTTAGTTGTGGATTAAAAATTCTGCGTCCCCTTAAAATAGGGGCTTGGGATATTACAGTACGACTCATTGGATTTTTAATGCCAATTTCCATTTTTGGGCTTGCTATTGTCGGAAAAGTTTTTTTAGGTATGGATTGGGGAGAGGCAATTTTACTAGGAGCAATTCTTGCGCCAACCGATCCCGTATTGGCTTCGGAGGTACAATTAACTGATGTCAATGACCAAGATGAATTACGTTTTGGTTTAACATCAGAAGGCGGTTTAAATGATGCTCTAGCTTTTCCTTTTGTTTATTTTGGTATTTATTGGTTAAAAGACAAAAATTGGGAAAACTGGTTTAAACAATGGGTTGCTGTTGATTTAGTTTGGGCGATCGCTGCTGGCATAGCTATGGGTATTCTCGTAGCGAAAGTTATTGTTTGGCTCGATAAAAAAATTGAGAGACAACGCCCTGCTGATGAATTAATGGAGGATTTTATTGCTCTTGGGACTATTTTACTCACGTATTCACTAACAGAATTTATTAATGGCTATGGATTTCTTGCAGTGTTTGTTGCTGGGTTAGTTGTGCAAAGAAGTTATGGAAATTCAGAAAAATCACTCGAACAATTGGAATTTATAGAGCGATTAGAAAAGCTTTTAGAAATCGGCACAATTTTAGTTTTGGGTTCAATTTTGTTATTTAAACCAATGCTGACTTATGCTACCCAATCTTTATTGGTGATAGCTTTACTGTTCTTTGTCATTCGACCGGTAGGTGCTTGGATAAGCACAATTGGTAAACCCTCCGGACACCCACATCATAAGACAATGCATCCAGCAACTCGTTGGTTATTTGGCTGGTTTGGTATTCGAGGTGTAGGCTCTTTATACTATCTTGCCTACGCATATGGTAACGGTTTGGAAAACAGTCTTGGCGAGCAAATCGGTTGGATTGTTTACACTACGATAGTCGCCTCTGCGATATTGCATGGCATTAGTTCCACTCCACTCATGAATTGGCACGAGCAACATCTTTCTCCCGAAGATCGCAATGCTTCACCCCCATCTACAGTGAAGGAATTTGAGTAGGGGCTAGAGGTTAGGGAATAGGGACAATGGGGACAAGGAAGAATTATCAATGCCCCATGCCCATTCGATGCTTATTTGGTTGTGACTCGATCGACTAATTCTTTAGCTTGTTCAAGGATATTGGAATTTGGGTTTTCTTGTTTTTCAGCTTTTAAATTTCTTTCGTAAGTCTTCTCTACGGGTTGTGGGCTATTAGAATCTTTGGCTGCTTGTTCGTAAGCTTTTTGTCTATCTTCTTCTCGCAGCCCAGCCGCTCGATTATATTCATAAGCGCGGTCAATCTTTTCTTCTGGTGTTAGTTGGTTGGCTGGAGATGTTACGGCGTAGCTAGGCTGCTGAGTAAAAAAAAATAAACCTGATAGGCTGATGAAAAGCATCAACCCCAAAACAACAATGCTTTGACGTAATGCTTTATTGACAATGGCTAACAACGTTTGCATATGACTACCCTCTCGATCGTACATTGTAAGCTTTGATTTGCTAAGTGTAAGTATGAACACTTCTAGGCATTTTTAACCCCACAGGAATACTACGTGTCTTAATGCAACTTTGACTTCTGCCAAAAGAAGGGTTGTTTTATTTTGGATTTTGGATTTTGGATTGAGGATTGGGGATTGAGGGATTGGGGATTGAGGGATTGGGGGATTGAGGCTTTTGGCGTCACAACCATTCATGATTAATTTTGATACCTCGGCTTTGCATGGCTTGTTCAAATAAGTTTGTTGGCAATGCTTCTTCCACTGGTGTAACACCTGGTTTTTTCAGTTTCCCATCAAGTAACATTTGAGCAATACTACCCGTACCACAACCAGAAGCAACTGCTGTATTTCCATGCACTAAAGTCGAGCAAAAAACAGCTTCTTTTCCATCTTTGTGCCCGGTAATTTCTGACCGAACTACTACACCAATACCGCTAAAGCGATTGGTTACATCTGTCATGAAGTGACTGACATGGGCTAAAAATTCAATTGCACTTCGCTGCTGCATGACCCATTTGGGAAAAATATGAGCAGTTATCCATGTCATATGATTGTAGAAATCAGGAACTGAGCCAAATTTGGTGACAACAGTTTTGACAGATGGATAAGCATGAGGCAGTGTATAGGTTTCTGGCATATCAAACCAATAAACTCCACTGCGACCGTATGGGTTTGGAAAATCAATGTTTTCGCGCTGGCTGTAAGGTTTTGCTATCTGCCAATTACCATCTATCCAAGCTTCAAAAGGTTTTTGCAAGCCTAAAAAAGTGGTTCGCATTACGGTGATACCAGCACCACCGGAACCAGAGACTAAGTAACTTAAATGAATTTTTTCTGGTTCATCCAATTGTTCAACGCCCTGACGTACCATGCTGTTAGAAATTCCTGGGAAGATACCTGTATTAATTATTGCTGTTACTCCCGCATTGACAGCTGCATCATGATGCTCTAGGGCTTTTCTGGTGAAAGAGCGGTGGTCGCTGACATCAGCATAGTTAACGCCTTCTTCAATACAGATTTTAAGAACGTTGGCATCTCTATAATGAAACGGTCCTGCACAGTGGATAACTATATTAGAAGATGCGATCGCTTTCCTAAGTTTGTCTACATCTGCCAAATCTAAAACCAAATAATGAACTTGCGGATTGGGGCTTCCATTATCTGGGGTACGTCCCGTAATAGTAACTTCTGCCTGTGTATGAGTGAGAATATCCTGGGCAACGCTACTGCCAATCCGTCCGCGTCCTCCAAGAATTAAAACCCGATCTGTCATTGCTCCAGTATTATCCACAGCATTTTTATTACATCTATTTTTATCTATCTTTGTCATCGGTAGCGAGAAAGAGGTCAGAATAATAGGGAGATAGAGAATTTTAATCTTTCTTATCTCCCTATTTGTCTACTCGCGACCAAAAACCGATGCCACAGTGGATTTTACAGATTCTCTTGCATCTTTCAACGTTCGTGCTATCGGGTGGCGGTCGTGTAAGAAAATACGAGCACAATTACGCCCCGGTAATCCTGAAATAGAACCACCTGGATGAGTTCCTGCTCCAGTTAGATATAAATTCTCAATTGGAGTCTTATAATTTGCTATTTCTGGTAGAGGTCGGAAGCATAACATCTGTTCCAAAGTCATGTCGAGATGATAATAATTACCTTTGAAAAATCCCAATCGTTGCGATAGTTCGGCAGGGCTTTCCACATGACGAGCAATAATAGAATGTTTGAGATTGGGTGAATACTCTGCTAGTTTTTCAAGAACTCTATCGGCAACTTTATTTTTCAGTTCGTCAGTCCAACCCGTACTCTTTAACCCCGTGCCTTCCGCACCAGAGATTTGATAGGGAGCAAAAAATTCAATCCATGCTGTATGTTTGCCTGGAGGTGCCATTGAAGGATCGCGTCCAGTGGGCATGACTAAATACATAGATGGGTCTTCATCGGGAATTTTTCCTTGGCTACAATCACTATGAGCTTTCTCAACGTGGTTCACAGAATCTGCAATTAGGATAGAGCCAATTAAGTACTCATCTCTATGTTCGTGATGTTCAAATCGCAGTGGTTCGTTTAAAGCTAAGTCGATTTTCAGGATGCTTTCGTTGTTGTCAACAATCCTGCGATCTAATCTTTCCCGTAAATTTGGGTCAGCGCTATCCACATCGCTAGCTTCCATATGTTGTAAAAACAATCGTTTGGCATCAATGTTGGAGATAACTCCTTTGTTAGCTCGATATTCTTTACCACCTGCGACTCTGACACCAACAGCTTGACCGTTATCAACTAAAACTTTTTCCACTCTTTGGTCGGTGAGGATAACACCACCTTGACTTTTGACTAAATTAACCAAAGCATCTGTTAACGCCCCAGTACCGCCACGGGGTCGTGCTTGACCTGGATGGTGACGCATAACCATCATCATCGCCCCAAAGGACATTGCTTTTTGAGAAGGGGGTGAACTCAATTCGGCAGATAGTCGGGCGAGGGGCGCTTTAATAAATTCGGAATCAAAATACTCGTTAATGTTGTCTTGGGGGCTAGTGAGGACTGTGCGGATAAAATCTAGCGTTTCATTAGGACCTCCTAAGAGGGAAAACAGGTCTTGCAGTTTTTTCAAGTCGTAATTTCCCAAAAGGTCAACTATAGACTTGGGCGGTGCGTTAAAGTAGGGCGTGACGGTGCTGACAAAGCGTTGCCAAAAGTTGACATATTCGCTATATTTTTTGGCATCGCGATCGCTCCAACGGGCAATCTCCGCACAAGTCTTATCAACTGACTTATGAGCTAAGAAATACTTGCCATCAGGATGGGGGCAAAAGACAACTGGGTCACACCAGAGGTACTCCAAACCGTATTTGTGTAGTTCTAATTCTTGAATAACTGGTCCAAGGAAAATAAAGAGGTGATCGATCGCACATGGGTTGAATTTAAAACCAGGAGCTTCTTGGGGTAAGAGTTCTTCAGTTGTGGAACCGCCACCGGGAATAGAACGTGCCTCTAAAAGCAAAACTCTGTAACCAGCTTTAAGTAAGTACCCGGCACAGACCAAACCATTATGACCTGCACCGATAATAACTACGTCATAGGATTCCATAACTGTAACTTTTGGTAGGGATGTTTATTTCCACATGTTAGAAAGGGTGTCATAAATAAGACTCTTTCCCCGGTTTTGACTACAACTAACCTTTAGGTAGAAAAATTATGGATTTCAAATAAATGTTCCAAAATTCCTGTAGTGCGGGCAGGATGCCCGCTATTTATAAATCTTCAAAAATTCCTGTGGTGCGGGCATCCTGCTCGCCATTTATAAATCTTCAAAAATTCCTGTGGTGCGGGCATCCTGCCCGCCATTTATAAATCTTCAAAAATTCCTGTGGTGCGGGCATCCTGCCCGCCCTTTCAAAGGGACGGGCGAGGACGCCCATCCCACAAGATGGAATAATTGATTTTTTACAATTCCCTTAAGTGGTGATTTATGCCCTACAGTCAAATTACTCTCAGACAATTGGTTGATGAATTTAACTTAACCCTAGAAGAAAAGACTAGACTGTTCCCAAACGTGCAGCCTGTATTGCCTACTGAGCTATTATCCATGACTTTGCAGGAGACTTTACCTTTGGCTACAGCAATTAACAGCGAAAAAGCTCGTGCAGAACTGATTATTGCTCCAGTATTGCTAGAAGTCAAACGAAAAATGAATTATCAAATTGGATTATTTTCTGGGAACGACTTCACAGTCGATCCATCACGAGGGTTAAATGGTTCTCCAGATTTCTTGATTACTAAGAGTTCAGAGCAATATTATATTAGCGCACCAGTTATGACGATAGTTGAAGCTAAGAACGAGAATATTAATCTTGGCTTGGGACAGTGTGGTGCTGAAATGTTAGCAGCACAAATATTTAACGAGCGAGAAAATTCTCCAGTAGATTCTATTTACGGTTGTGTAACAACTGGTGTCTTGTGGAAATTTTTACGTTTAAAATATCAAACTCTGTTTATCGACATCACAGAAATACCAATTGAACCAGTGGAACGATTATTGGGGATTTTGTTACAAATTCTGTCTTGAGCATTGAGCATTTAAATTTACCCCCCTTAGTCCCCCCGATGGATTGGGGGGAAACTGAAAATCAAGTTCCCTCCCCAAGGCATCGGGGAGGGTTAGGGTGGGGTAAAGCGGAAAGGGAGTAGCTATTGTCATTGCGCAATCCCCATAACATTAATTGACAAGCTGACCGATTTTCAATGGCTTCTGTATCTCAATCGTGCTAAACCGCCATGTTAAAACGGTAGCTGCTAAAGCAAGACCAATAACAAAGCCCCACCATAAGCCAACGCCACCAAACCCCAACAACAAACCAAGCGTGTAACCACAAGTTAAGCCAATACCCCAATATGCTAAAGCACCAATCAAAAGGGGAATTCTGGTATCCTTTAATCCTCGCAATGCACCAGCCGCACCCACTTGAATGCCGTCTGCAATTTGGAACATTGCTGCTACTCCCAGAAGTTGCTTTGCCAAACTAACGACAGCAGCATTCTTTGGATTGGTAGTATCAATATAAAGCGATACAATCCTCTCTGGAAATACCCAGAACAAGATGCCCATAACTGCCATGAATGTTGCACCCAAGCCAATACCGACAAATCCAGCAAGTCGCGCCCCTTGAGGATTTTCTTGCCCCACGAATTGCCCAACTCTTACAGTTGTTGCTATTGAAAGTCCAACTGGAATCATAAAGGTTAGAACTGCCGTCTGAAAAGCAATTTGATGGGCTGCTAGTGTAACTGTTCCCAATTGTCCCATTAAAAAAGTGACGCAGGTGAAAAACCCGCCTTCTAGTATTGCTAATACGCCAATGGGTACGCCGACTCGCACCAATTCCCAAAAAACTTTGCTTTCAAATTGATGCAATGCTGAAAATGCATAATAAATTCGTAGTTGAGGGTGGCTGAGGATGTAAATTGCCAAAGCCGCAAACATTGCCCAAAAGGATAAAGCGCTTGAATAGCCAATTCCTGCTAAACCTAATGCCGGAAATCCATATTTCCCAAACATTAAAATATAGTTACCTACAATGTTAAGTAATGTACCACCTATTACGATCGCTATCACAGGACGAGGTTGTGATAGGGCTGAGACAAAACTTCTCAGCACGGCAAAGCTTAGTCCGGGAAGACAACCCCAGGCGATCGCCTTCAAATACACTTCTGCTAATGCCACCGTTTTAGGCTCTTGTCCAAAAAAGAGCAGCAGCGTTCCACCATTCCAAACAATCAGCGTTATCGGAACTGCCAAAATAAGTGATAACAATAAACCTTGTCGTACCACCCGACTCACTTGCTCGACTTGTCCGGCTCCGTAAGCTTCCGCAGCAAGTGGGCTAACTGAGGAAACGATTGCAGAACCCATATACATTAGTACTTGAAATATAGATGCTCCCAATGCTCCTGCTGCAATGATTTGGCTTCCGAGCATGCCCGTCATGACTGTATCAACAAACGTTGTTGCTCCTTGAGATAGCTGTGCTCCGGCTAGAGGAACTGCTAACACCAGACACTCTTTAATTTCGGCGATGACCCTGGATTTTGATATTGTGTAACTCATAGGAACTATGAAAGTTCTCCCGAACGTTTGTCCTCCTTCTAAATCATATTGATTATGAATATGATTTAGAAGAATGGAGTTACATTGTAGCTTAATACTACAAAACTATCATCTCAACATTAAAAACATCCGCGAAATTTTTTGCTACTTGAGCACGTATCTCGGAACAAGCTATATTGGGAAGCCATTCGGCTAAACTACCCACAGGTTTATCAGCAATACCACAAGGGACAATACGTTGAAATCCTGTTAAATCGGGACAAACGTTTAATGAGAAACCGTGCATGGTAATCCAACGGCTGACTTTAATCCCAATTGCTGCCACTTTTCGTCCTTCAAGCCACACTCCAGTGAATCCTGGATTGCGTTCCCCTGCTAACCCGTAGAAGTTTAATGTCATTATTAGCACTTCTTCGAGTTGCCGCAAGTACCAATGGAGGTCTTTACGGTAATAATGCAAGTTTAAAATTGGATACCCAACGAGTTGTCCGGGACAGTGATAAGTTATTTCACCACCTCTTTCAACCCGATGAATTTCATACTGGCTTTTGCTGGGGTCAAACTTGAGAAATTCTGGGTTTGCTCCTTGTCCCAAAGTATAGACGGGTGGGTGTTCTAGCAATATCAGCACGTCATCTAGATGAGCGTTGTTAACACGTTCCATTTGAAGTTGACGCTGCCAATTCAGTACTTCTACGTAGGGTCTTACTTCTTGGCTATATAATAAACATCGGCGTTTTCTCGAAAACATACTACGGATTATTTAAAAAATCAAGTAGCGGAAGAATAAAATGTATTTCATGTTACCAACTAGGTAACAGAAATTGTCAAGCTATGCAAAGGATTTTAAAGGAAAGTCACGGGAATTGGTTTTCCAGAATACGAGATGCTAGTTTTGATATATTAACCTCAATGGTGTTGGGAGGAATTCTCTGCAGTAACCGTCACGCCAAAATATATAGTTAAGAATGAACACCGATGATGACGCCCAAGCGATCGACAGCATAAAATAGAAAAAATCTGTAAAAACTGGTTTTTTTCTTAAAAGGCAAAAAGTCACTGAAGAAGCTTAATCTACGATGTATGCGCCAATTCTAATTGCTTTTCAATCAATTGGTAACATTGGTAAAATATTGTAGGTTATTTTGAGCTACAGATTTTCTGAAACTCTGGCTTCAGTGAGCATCTCGGAAGGTGTCACACCAGTACTATTTGTTCTGGCAACACTGTTAGACCTTACCGCAATTCCTTTTCATCCAAACCAATATTTACATACAGCATTGAGCGGGAGAGTTTACATGAAGCTTGTCATCCACGGCAAAAATATTGAAATTACCGAAGCGATTAGGGATTACGTGCATCAAAAAATTGAGAAGGCGGTAAATCATTTTCAAAACATCACAAACGAAGTGGATGTCCATTTAAGCGTAGCTCGCAACCCTAGAGTTAGTCCAAAGCAATCGGCTGAAGTCACCATTTACGCAAATGGCAATGTCATCCGTGCAGAGGAAAACAGCGAGAACTTGTACGCTAGTATAGATTTAGTGGCTGATAAAATAGCCCGTCAACTGCGTAAATACAAAGAACGGCGTCACGAAAAGAAAACTCATGCTCAAACGACTATTGATGGAGTCGTTCAAGAAACTGTCGTAAAAGATTTAATAGGCGATCGCACTCCCGAACTACCAGAAGAAGTAGTACGATGCAAATATTTTTCTATGCCACCAATGACTGTTGCAGAAGCTTTAGATCAACTGCAATTAGTGGGTCACGATTTTTATATGTTCCGTAATGCAGACACAGGAGAGATTAACGTCGTTTACGAACGCAATCATGGTGGATTTGGAGTCATCCAACCGCGCAATACTAACGGTCACACACATAACGGACACGCAAACGGAAAGAATGGCAAAACTGCCCACGTTGCTATGTCTGAGAAAAGGGTATAGGGATTAGGGATTAGGGATTAGGGATTGGGGATTAGGAAAAGAGAGGGGTTAATCCCAGTCCTCAGTCCCCATTGCCCCTTATCCCCAGAGGGGACCCCGAGTTCCCCTATCCCCTATCCCCTATTTTGCAGCGTTTTCAGTGCTTCTTCGACGTGTCCTTTGAAATTAAACATGGAGTCGAAGACGTATTGTACTATCCCTTCTTTGTCAATGACGTAAGTCACGCGACCTGGAAATAAACCAAAAGCGGCGGTTGCACCGTAAGATTTACGGGTTTGGTCACCTTTATCGCTCAAAAGGGTAAAGGGTAGTTGATACTTTGTGGCAAATTTTTGATGAGATTCTGGTGAGTCACCACTCACACCAATAACCTCTGCGCCAGCATTTTGAAAAACTTCATACTGGTCGCGGAAAGCACAGGATTCAGCCGTACATCCTGGTGTGTCATCTTTGGGATAAAAATACAAGATGACAGCTTTTTTGCCACGAAAATCTTTAAGGCTGATGGGTGTACCGTTTTGAGAAGGTAACGTAAAGTCGGGGGCGGTGTCGCCTACTTTAATTGGCATGGGTAGTTTAGATCTAAAACTGGAATTTATTTGATGATATTGACTTAACAAAATTTTACCTTGGATATTGGTTTGCTTCGTCTTGATTAGTAGTAGGAGGCAGAGTACTTTAGAATATCTTTTGCAATATTCTGTCTATGCGTCTGACTTCTCTTGATGTTTTTCGGGGCATCACTATCGCTGGTATGATTCTTGTTAATATGGCAAGTCTCGCCGAACCTAATGTTTATGCACCACTACTTCACGCTCAGTGGCATGGTTGTACCCCAACGGATCTGGTATTTCCCTTCTTTTTGTTTATTGTCGGTGTGGCAATGGCTTTCTCTTTGTCAAAATACACCGAAAAAAATAAACCAGATGCATCTGTTTATTGGCGGATTCTACGTCGTGCTGCTATTTTATTTGCTTTGGGAGTGCTACTGAACGGCTTTTGGAATAAGGGGGTTTGGACATTCGATTTAAGTACTATCCGTATCATGGGAGTGCTGCAGCGCATCAGTTTGTCGTACCTATTTGCTTCTCTTGCTGTCCTCAATTTACCTCGTAGGGGACAGTGGATACTAGCAGGAGTTTTGCTCGTTGGCTATTGGTTGACAATGATGTATGTACCCGTTCCCGGTTATGGTGCTGGAGTGCTAACGCGATTCGGGAATTTTGGCGCTTACGTAGATCGTTTAATTATTCCCGCAACACATTTATATAAAGGAGACGGTTTTAATAATTTAGGAGATCCAGAGGGGCTTTTTAGCACGATACCTGCCGTTGTTAGCGTCCTTATCGGTTACTTTACCGGACAGTGGATACGAAATAAAAAAGATACTCTTTCTGAAAATAGTATGGATTTAGTTCTATTTGGACTGAGTTGTGTAATTATAGGTGGAATCTGGGATTTAGCATTTCCTCTCAACAAAAAGCTATGGACTAGTTCTTACGTAATTTTTACAAGTGGTTGGGCATTATTGTTACTAGCAGCTTGTTACGAATTAATTGAAGTGCGGCGGATACGACGTTGGAGTAAACCTTTTGAAGTGATGGGATTAAATGCGATCGCCATCTTTGTTGCTTCAATTTTATTAATTAAAATCTTAGTCAGAACCAAAATTGGTGCTGGAGAACAAGCATTAAGTACTTACGAGTGGATTTATCAAAATCTTTTTGCCTCGAGTATGGGTACAGTCAATGGTTCTTTGTTGTTTGCCATTCTGACTGTTCTGTTATGGTTAGCAGTTGCTTACGTCATGTATCGACAGCGTTGGTTTGTTAAGGTGTAAAATGGGAGCATCCCAATTTGGGAAAATACCAAGCGATGTTCGTAATCGCAGCTATACAAGCCAAGTCCGCCTGCGCGGACTTTATATCTAAGTCCACGTAGGTGGACTTTGTTTGTATAGCCCCAGAATTCTATTCTGAAGGCAATGTGCCAAATTGGGATGCTCTGTAAAATTATAAGATTAGCAGTCTTTTCGCGGGATTAAGGTTAATCAATGGTTGCGGAAATCAAAGAATTTGATGCCCAGCACTGGGTCAAAACTCGTTCGTCTCTCAATTCCAACGAATCTACCTTTCTTGCTTGGAAGGGAAACATTTATGCTTTTGTTCCAGGAGAGAAGAAAAAACTTTTATTTAAAATCGTGGGTATGAGTGTCAGCAGGTGCATACCCACGGGAGAAGGTAGTTGGGATTTTACCTCTCGCGAATTGACTTACTACCTCAATCCAGAAACAGAGGAAATTTTGCACCGATGGGATAATCCTTGGACTGGTGAAACCGTTTCGGTAATGCACGTTGCAAATAATCCAGTGCAAGGTCATTTTAAAGGCAAGTTTCCCGCACCTGTTGAGGGAGAAAGCACAACTTTTGTGTTTGATATCTTTCCTGTCTACCCTAACCCACTAGGGGGAGACCCTAAATTTGCAGCTTACAGTCCTTATACGACTTATCAAGCTGCGGAGTTGTTTAAGTTAACTGTGCCAACTACAGATTTATTGAATCCCGATGTTGCATCTGTTACTGAACTAAGACTGAGTTGGGACAGGATTGGTCAATGGCTTCCCTGGATGAAGATGAGTGCTAGCCCCGGTCATCTTATATATAGTGCTTATGGTAGTAAAGTTGATGGCTTTAGAGGATTGCCACAATTGCTTCAAAATGAGATTGATGAGCGCGTTCCTTTGTATAAGAATGCACCCACAGCTTTTATGGAGGGGGAAGATATGACTTCCTGGCTTTACTTTCAAAAGCACTTTGATGCTTACTTAGCTGGAGAAAGATTTCCGTTACCAGTGACTAGTGACTAGAGACCAGTGACCAGTGACCAGTGACTAGTGACTGGAATCTTGAAGGTAAATGGCTAGTATTTTAATACGAGGTAGACAAAATAAAAGTAAGTTTCTCTCATCAAAAACTCAAATTTGCTTTTGAAACTTCGATAGCGAGTTGTAGGTGTGGGGGATGGATACGCCTCCATTCCCATATCTTGTGCCATTAATACTGCTCGTTTGAGATGCAAGGGGTCGCTAACAACTAGAAATTTTCTCAATTTCTTCTTTGAAGCAACTTCTTGGGCGTTTTTTAAGTTTTGATAAGTTGTGTGCGATTCAGTCTCTATCAAAATGTCGATTTCTTTGACTCCCCTTTCCATAGCATAGCGTTTGCCAACTATCGCTTCTGCGCGTGCTTTTTCCGCACCAATCCCTCCAGTAAAGATGATGTTACGAACTGTTCCTCTTTTATAGAGATTGATAGCATGGTTGATTCTTTCGCGAAATACTGGAGATGGTTGTTCTCCCCAAACTGCTGCCCCTAGGACGATCGCTGCATCAGCTTTGATAACATTGTTAGGATTGCCGTAAATGTAAATACTAAAAGCTGTTGTTGCAAAGACAATTAGGGTTGCAGATGCAATGCCAAGCAACACCAAGCCGAACCAGTATTTTCTTGTTTGATAACTGGGCATTGTGAGAATTCCCCGATTTCAAATTGATAAGCTTGTTAATATTTGTAACAATTCTATTAGGATTCTAACAACGTCCAAAAGTAACCATCAGGCGAAACAAAGGAAAAACTCATTTCCCCAAACTCATTAGCCACTACTGTAGTGTATTTTTGTACTGGACTTGATTTGATGCGATCGCAATATGCATCTAGCCCTTTCACTTGGTAAGTATACAAACACATTCCCAAACATCCTGGTTGTGCAAATTCAAACCGGGAATCTAATTTGACAGACTCGGGAAAACGAATGATGTAAAGTCTACCAGACCGAGCCGCTGATAAGTCTGTTTTGGAAGAACGAGGATCGTCAAAAGCTGTGACATAAAATTTTTCCTTTGGTTGGAGGTCAAAAATTTCTCTTCCTGCTAAAGAAGATTCATAACTGGTTTCCACATCATCGCGCACTCGCAGCAAACCCAAAACCTCATCATAAAATTTTAAAGTTTCTTTCGTGTCATCCTGAATCACCATACCCATATGGGTAAATTGGCTAGTTTTCAAAGCAGAACTTTCGTTAATAACCCCATAATTCGGCATAGTATAACCAAATCTCTCAAATAAAACCTGTCGCGCTAGAGGTTGTAACATCAGCATTTCTCTTACACCAACAGCAGGTTCAATAAAAGGACGGCTTTTTCTTTCTTTGTTGTAAATGACTTCCCAACGAGGGTAGGTGTACCAGATCGGCCAGCCTGCTGCTTTTGCGTCTTCTATATGATTTAGGATATTCAGTACATCGGCAGTTAGGGTAGTCGCCCAACGATTTCCCTTCACTTTCATTGACCCCATTTTCAATCCTTCATTTGTGGGGTTTTGCCAAATCATGAGACGGATCGACCCATGATCCGCATTTTGGTGATAAAGGCGAATTGAGCGTAAAGATGAATTGACACCGTAAAGTTGGTAAGCTCGCTCTGTAGGTAATTCCCCTTGCTGACCAATACGATAGCCAAACTGTTCCCAATACTGAATGGCAGAAATTGGTTCTTGAATACCAATACAGACTTCGTAGATGCCTTGAATAGTAGGTTGTCGATCTTGAGCTATGCCAGGGGAAAACATAAAATTTCGATCTAATTGACCAAAGCTATTGTCAACCTGACCTTAACGCTCTGGCAAGATTTTTTATATTGTATAAAATATCACATAAAATGCGAGCCGCAAAAATTTTGTAGAAATAACCATAAAATTTGTATTATCATAGACCCTGTTTGATTGATAAAATACAAGTAAGGTAGGCATTGTCCATTCAAAGCCTCAGTTCGCAAAATAGTTTGTCCACTTGCATGAAGATTCTAGTGGTAGAAGATAATCAGCACAATGCTCTGTTCTTAGAGAAAGCATTAAAAAGTTATAACTACCAAACCGAAGTAGTAAAAGATGGTCAGACAGCTCTTGAATTAGTAAGAGCGTTTGATTACGATCTCATTTTACTAGATGTGGTGCTTCCTGAGCTAGATGGAATTAGCGTTTGCACACAACTACGCGAAGAAGGGTTTCAAGTACCCATTATGATGATTACTGCTAAAGATAGCATATGCGATCGCGTCAAGGGATTAGAAGCAGGAGCAGATGAATATCTTGTTAAACCCTGCGAATTATCAGAATTAATGGCTAGAGTTCGAGCATTACTACGGCGAGGAAGAGAAATTCTACCGACAGTATTAACTTGGGAAAATTTACAGTTAGATGTGAATACAAACGAAGTTTCCTATAAGAAAAAGCGCGTACATCTCACACCTAAAGAATATGGTTTATTAGAGCTTTTTTTACGTAATCCGGGCAAAATATTCAGTCGTAATGAATTACTCAATCGTATTTGGCCATCCTCAGAATCTCCAGGAGAGGAAGCTGTTACAACCCAAATTAAGGGTTTGCGACAGAAACTAAAAGCAGCAGGAATAACAGCAGATGTCATTGTGACAGTATATGGGGCGGGATATCGATTAAGCGAAGAAAATAGAAAAACAAAAGAGAAGTCAAATAAGGAAGAAAATTCCACCTTGTCGGTGATATCTCCCTCATCTTCCTCTAAGGTTGAAGCAGAAGTCTTAGCTATAATGACACAAGCTTGGCAAGATTTTCGAGAGAGTTTTCTCAAAGAACGGTTTAGTTTATTTGAACGAGCACTGAGCAATTTATCAATTGAAAATCCAGATATTCCCTTGCTTAAACAAGCACAAGCAGAAGCTCATCGTTTAGCTGGCTCGTTGGGAAGTTACGGTTTCCCCTTAGGTTCAAAAGTAGCTAGAGAAATCGAATTGCTATTACAAAATTTAATAATTTGGAGGGAAAGTATAACCATATTATTAGATAGATTGCGAAATTTAATAATAATTTTTAAAAAAATATTACAAGAGCATATCTTTGATGAAGTTAAGAATAATTCTCTAGCAAAAACTACTTTTATTACTAATAATTCAGCGATTACTGAACAACGACCAAATATACTTAAGACTCCAAAAAGAGAGAATTATCTTCCATTGGAAAGCAGTGAAGAATCGAAAATAGAAGCTTTAGGTGGGATATCGGAGACACGGGAAGAATCACAAGCAAATTGGGCAGAACAATTGCAATTATTTGAGACAATACTCAATCATTTATCTATTGGTATACCAGATAGTCAATTACTCCAACAAGCACAAGCAGAAGCTCAGCGTCTAGCAAGCTCTTTTGGCAGCTATGGTTTGTTAAGAGGTTCTAAAGCTGCGCGAGAAGTCGAATTTTTGTTACAAACTGTAGCAAATTGGAAACAACATACAGCTTTATTATTAAATAGATTTGAAAAACTAACAATATTACTAAAAGAGATTTTACAGCAACAACCATATGTACCTGTAACTCCTATTATTCCTCAATTATCATCAACAAAATTACTCATTGTTGACTATGACACTGTGCTCACAGAACGTATTAGACAAGAAGCAGCCACTCAGGGCTTGCAGGTTGAGGTGGCAACAAATCTTACTCTGGCAAAAAGTATCATTGCTTCACAGCCTCCAAATGTTATTTTGTTAGATATTGCTCTTGGTAATAGTTATGAGAATGGCTTAAACTTTTTAGCCCAGCTTATAGAAGAAAAACCCGAACTTCCCGTTATAGTTTTTACAAAATTAGACCAATTAAATTATCGTGTAGAAGTTGCACGCCTTGGAGCATATACTTTTTTACAAAAAAATACACCTGTTGATGAAGTGATTTCCAGAATTACAGAAGCTGTTAATCCATCTTATGTTAATAAAGCAAAAGTTTTGATTGTAGATGACGACCCGTTAATACTTTCTCATATCAAAACATTACTATTACCTAGGGAACTTCAAGTCACAACCCTACAATTTCCTCAACAATTTTGGAACACATTAGAAGCGACAAATCCCGATCTACTTATTTTAGATATTGAAATGCCAGATTTTAATGGGATTGAGTTATGTCAAACAGTACGTAACGATCGCCATTGGAATAGGTTACCTATATTATTTCTTTCCGTACATTCAGACGTAAAAATTGTGCATCAAGTTTATGCAGTTGGAGCAGACGATTACGTACAGAAACCAATTGTAGAACAGGAATTAATGACTCGGATTCTTAATCGTTTAGAACGAAAAAAATAATAAATGCCCATATTCAATAGATATCTCCAGAAAAAATGTAAGGGCGCAATGCCTTGCGCCCCTATCAAGACTTTCGAGTAATGCATAATTAATTTCTAGAGATGTTTAATAATAAATAACAACTACTCCCTTTCCGCTCTAAAATTACCGATCTTTGTAGGTGGGGCTATGCCCTACAAAGCGCGAATGGTAGGCAATGCCCACCCTACTTAGGTAATCTTGTGGTAAGAAGCGAGTAACAACTAACAACTAACAAATGTGCAATAATACAGAATTAGCAAATATTAATCAACAACTTACCCTAGCCCTAGAAGCAGCTAATATGGGCATTTGGGATTGGGATGTGTTAACTAACCGCGTTATTTGGTCAATCGGTCACGAACAACTGTTTGGGCTATCAGAAGGAACTTTTCTAGGAACTTACAACGCTGTTATGGATTGTATTCATCCAGATGACCGAGAAAAGGTAACCTTATCTTTGGAGCAAGCTCGGATTTCTAGGCATAATTTTCATCAAGAATTTCGCGTGATTTGGGCGGATGGTAGTGTACATTGGATGGAATCAAAGGGCAAATGTATCTATAACAATGAAGAGCAAGCAATGCGAATGTTAGGCACTGTTATGGAAATTACCGAGAGAAAACAAGCAGAACTTGCACTGAAAGAAAGTGAGGAGAGGTTTCGACTGCTAGCGGAAACTATCCAAGATGTTTTTTGGATTGCAAATACAGCAAATTCTGAAGTTTTGTATGTTAGTCCCGCATATGAAAAAATCTGGGGACGCTCAAGCGAAAGCTTGTATGCCAATAATCGAGAATGGATGGATAATATTCATCCAGAAGAACGAGAGTATGTGGAAGCAGTTTTTTATAGCAAAGTTCTTGAAGGAAATTATGATGAAGAGTATCGGATCGTTCTTCCTGATGGAACGGTACGGTGGATTCGAGCTCGGGTGTACGCAATTAAGGATGAGAGTGGAGAATTTCAGCGATTGGTCGGAATTGCACAGGATATTAGCTATCGCAAACAAGCAGAAGCAAGCCTTCAGCAACTTAATGAAGAATTAGAAATGCGAGTTCAACAACGAACTCACGAACTAGAAGCTTCTCAAGCTACTTTACAGCAGCTTTATCAACAACTACAAGCAGAACTTTACGAACGTCAACGAGTAGAAGTTGCCCTACGGGGTAGTGAAAATCTATTTCGCTCTCTCTGCGAATTTGCACCCGTAGGTATTTTCAAAGCCGATCCACAAGGAAACAATATTTACTCAAACCCCTGCTGTCAAATAATTGGTGGCTTTACCTTAGAAGAAGGTTTAGGGGACGGCTGGATGCAATTTATTCACCCTAAAGACTTAGATACTATCGTGCCTCAGTTAAATGCAACAATAGCAGTACCCCAAAAATTCTCCTGTCAGTTTCGTGCTCTTCATCGAGATGGAACAATACGATTTTGCCAAATGAAATCCGTTCCAATAATTTCTGAGTTAGGCGAACTTATAGGTCATGTTGGCACAGTAGAAGATATTACAGAATATCGAGCAATTGAGAAAATGAAAGATGAGTTTATCTCCATTGTCAGCCACGAACTTCGCACTCCTCTTTCATCAATTCGCGGTTCTTTAGGGCTTCTTGCTGCTGGAGTTTTCAACGAGCAACCAGAAATTGCTCAACAAATGCTAGCCATTGCCACGAGCGATACAGAACGTTTAGTTAGGTTGGTGAATGACATTCTGGATTTAGAACGCTTAGAATCCAACAAAGTCGTTTTAGTTAAACAGCAGTGTAATGCTGGCACACTCATGCAACAATCCGTAGAAACTTTACAATCTTTAGCAGTAGAACGTGATATTACTCTTTCGATCTTGCCTGCTTCTGTAGAAATATGGGCAGATCCAGACAAAATTCTTCAAACTCTTATTAATTTAGTTAGCAATGCCATTAAATTTTCTCCTCCAAACAGTCAGGTTATCCTAAGTGTTGAAGATTTACCGGATTGCGTTTTGTTTAAAGTTCAAGATTGGGGACGAGGCATTCCTCAAGATAAGCTAGAGGTAATTTTTAGACGTTTTCAACAAGTTGATGCGAGTGATTCGCGCCAAAAGGGAGGCACTGGTTTGGGTCTAGCTATCTGTCACGCGATCGTACAGCAACATGGTGGTAGAATTTGGGCAGAAAGTGTTTTAGGTCAAGGTAGCGTTTTTAACTTTACCGTTCCTAAAGTATCCCGGAACTAAGGTTATCTTTATGTCAGCAAAACGCATTTTGATTATTGATGATGAAAAAAACCTGTGTACTGTAATTAGGGCTAGTTTGGAAAAAATCGGACGTTGGCAAGTTCTGACAGCTTTATCTGGGATTGAGGGATTGAGAACAGCACAAACCGAACAACCGGATGCTGTTTTACTAGACGTGATGATGCCGGATATAGATGGTTTAGCACTCTTCGAGCGATTACAAAGTCATCCTGTGACCCAAAAAATTCCTGTTATTTTGCTCACAGCTAAAGTCCAGAGAGTCGATTTAGAGCGATTTACCAAGTTAGGGGTTGCAGCGGTTATTGCTAAACCATTCGATCCTCTAAAGCTACCATATCAGATTGCTGACATACTTAAGTGGGTTTAGAGAGTTTTATGACTAGCCTCTACCCTCAGAATTTCCTCATATTCTTTGTGTATCTTTAAGTTTGTGCAGAATACGCATTTTATCTCTTCTCGAGTGAGTACATTTACTTGAAATGATTATGAGAATATCGACAAACGCTAAGCACTTATGTGTATATAGCTATTTTCTTACTAAGAAAACTACTTATCGAAACCGTTTCAGCTTTCCAACAAAGAGAAATGGGAAGAACGCGCCTGTGAATATTCCTCCAAGAATAACTACGTATCCTAAAAGACAATTAACCCAGAACATAGTAATCGTTCTATTAAAAGAGTCCACCATTACAACTTTAAACGCATCCTCCTGAAGGTAGAGAAGTTGGGAGTCTAGCAACATCGTTATCGTTAGAGTCATTAGCACAAAGCATCTACCAGTAATAACCTTTTCTTGTCTCTCGATCGAGGTAGGGGTCCGACTCACCCGCCAACAGTATCCTCCAAGACATCGTGGAACTCGCAACATATCTACACGCATCAGCACAAAGCATCTACCAGTAGAAACCTTGACATCTCCTCATTCAATCACATTATCTTTAAGGATTGCTACATGGTTAAGATGGTTGATTCTCAAAAAAATATTGCTGCTAAGAATTTTGAAGAGGCAAAGCCAAAATTGGTTGTTTTATTAGAAGAAAACAATAATATGCAGACCAATAAGCAGTATTTGCATACAAATCGCTTACTATTTTGGTTTCGGCGTACAAGTTTACGGACAAAAGCGATCGCATTTGCCTTTGCTATTGGAACTCTACCTGTGTTCGTCGTTGGAATGCTGACTTACCAAATGGTCAAGCAATCAACAACAGCAGAAATAACCAATAACAAACAAGATAAAGCTAGGTTACTAGCAGATAGCGTAAACACATTTATACTGAGACATTATGAAGAGCTTCAAATCATCTCCAAGCTTATACCTCTATCAAACAGTAAATTCAGTGAAGGAATTAACCGTACTCAGATAGAAACAAGGCTCAATGACTATTTAGATGTTGAAAAAAGCTATGAAAGCATTGCCATATTAGATATGAATGGAAATGCGATCGCCACATCAAAAGGTCAATCAATCCCCAATCAAAAAAATGAAGAATATTTTCAAACAGTCTTGAAAACGCGAGCGCCATACATTAGGCAACCATTAAACAT
The DNA here is from genome assembly GCF_045865695.1 of Scytonema hankhaensis NUACC26. NCBI lineage: Bacteria > Bacillati > Cyanobacteriota > Cyanophyceae > Nostocales > Scytonemataceae > Scytonema > Scytonema hankhaensis. The sequence goes on along the minus strand of NZ_BAACAP010000253.1, from coordinate 91,534 downwards.
AAAAAAAAACGAATCTGCAAAAATTTATTTAGCATTACCCATCAAAAACAATGCTGGTGACATTCCTTATATTATCCGAGCCATTATACCTTCAAAATTTTTAGAAAAGATTGTTTTTACTCAACAATTGAGTCAAGATAATTACCATTTAATAGATAATAATGGAAAAATTTTCTTGTGTAGAGATGGAGAACATTTAGGAAAAAATGTAGGAGATACGATTCCTAATTGGAATCAACTTATTTCTGGGAAAAAACTGAAAACATCAATTCTATGGAATCAACAAGAAAATATTGAAGAACTCATAACTTATGTACCTTGGCAAAAATTAGAAAAGTTGCCAGATTTGGAATGGAAACTGGTTTTAAGTACAAATACAGCAACAGCACTCGCTGCCCAAAGAGATTTATTGCTGATTTTACAAATTGGAACATTAGTAACAGCATTAATCGTTGGTGGAATTTCGGCAATTTTTATCAACCGTTTCGTGCATCCAATTTTAACTGCAACTACAACTGTCAAGAAATTAGGACAGGGTAATTTAGATACTCGAATTGCTGTTAAAGGCGAAGACGAACTATCCGTCTTGGGTTCTAACATCAATCAAATGGCAGACCAACTGCAATATCTGTTACAAGAACAAACGGCGGAAGCCGAACGGTTGAAAATTGTGACAAATGTATTGCTTTCAATTCGTCAGTCATTAGATTCTGAGGAATTGTTTAACATAACAGTTAAAGAAGCAAGAACTGCTCTTAAAGCAGACAGAGTTGTTATTTATCAATTTAATGCTGAAGGAAATGGAAAAGTTATAGCTGAGTCAGTCGATTTTGGGTTTCCTGTTGCTTTACAAGAGACAATTGAAGATGGCTGTATTGACCGAGAAATCATAGAAGCTTATAGCAAGGAGCGCGTATTAGCTACCAATGATGTTTGGGAAGCCAGCTTTTCTCCCGAACACCTTAAGTTGCTGGCACGATTGCAAGTTAAAGCAAATCTAGTGACACCAATTATAAAAGACAATTGCGTTTTTGGATTTTTAATTGCTCATCATTGTACCAAACCTTATGTGTGGCAACCTTATGAAATTCATTTTTTAAGGCAGTTGGCAATTCAAGTCGGATTGACTTTAGAACGAGTGAGTTTGTTAGAAGTGACACAAACACTGGAAGACATTGCTGTTCGCTTGTCTAAAACTCATAACTCACAAGAAATCTACAATCTTGCCGTTCAAAAGCTCCGAAAAGCCTTAAAGGTCGATCGAACTGTTATCTACAAAATTAACGAAAATTTTCAAGGAAGCGTAATTGCAGAATCAGTTGGTGGTGGTTGGTCTTGCTCTCTTGGCGCTGAGATTTACGACCCTTGCTTGAAAAATTATGTCGAAAAATACAGACAAGGTCGCGTTATTGCAATTAGCAATATTTATCAAGCAAATTTATCTAAATGTTACATTCAACAACTTGAATCATTCGAGGTGAAAGCTAATTTAGTAGCCCCCATTCTAGTGGGTGACAAATTGCTTGGTTTGTTAATTGCCCATCAATGTTCGCAATCGCGCTTGTGGCAGCACTCTGAAGTGGATTTGTTTGAGCAATTTGCTGGAATTGTGGGTTTAGCTTTGGAGAGAGCGAATCTTTTAGAGCAAGCAGAAAAAGGACGTTTAGCAGCAGAACAAGTTTCCATAGAACAACGCCAACAAAAAGAAAGGCTACAACTACAATTGCTAAAACTTATTGACGATGTGGAAGCTGCATCTAGAGGGGATTTGACTGTACGCGCCGATGTTACCTCTGGAGAAATTGGCACTGTAGCTGACTTTTTTAACTCAATATTGGAGAATTTGCGAGAAATAGTGATTCAAGTCAAAGTGGCGGCGACTCAAGTAAATGCTGCGATCGCAGATAACTCTGGAGCTATGAATCAATTAGCAACGCAATCGCTCAAACAAACCCAAGAAATTGGTCATACTCTAGATGCTATAGATCAAATGAGACTCTCCATCACAGCCGTCTCAAAAAGTGCTAAACAAGCTGCAGAGGTTGCTCGGACTGCCTATCATGCTGCAGAAACTGGTGGTACAGCAATGGATTTGACAGTAGAAAATATTATGTCCTTACGAGAAACAGTCGGAGAAACCGCCAAAAAAGTTAAAAGACTTGGTGAATCTTCACAGCAAATTTCTCGTGTAGTCGGATTAATCAAGCAAATAGCGATGCAAACCAATTTGGTAGCGATTAACACTGGTATTGAAGCGCACCGTGCGGGTGAAGGTACTCATGGTTTTGCCGTCATTGCCGAAGAAGTCGCAGTACTTGCAGCGCAAAGTAGTGCCGCAACTTCCGAAATAGAAGAAATTGTAGCTACCATTCAGCGTGAAACCCATCAAGTTGTCAGAGCTATGGAGTTAGGGACAACACAAGTCGTTGAAGGAACTCGTCTCGTTCAGAATACCAAACAAAGTTTGAACCATATTTTAGATGTCTGTCGCCAAATCGATAAATTGGTACATTCCATTTCCACTGCTACAGTCTCTCAGGTACAAACCTCCGATGAAGTCTCAAGTTTGATACAAGAAATTGCTAAAGTCTCAGAAATAACTAGCAATTCTTCTCGTCAAGTTTCTTCATCTTTGCAAAAAACAGTAGAAATTTCTCAGGAATTACAAGCTAGCGTTCGGACATTTAAGGTGAGTTAATGAGCCAAGCCCTTTTTGGATTCTGGATTGTTAGCGGTTGTTTGAAAAGTAGTTATTTGCGATCTTAGGTACTTATCGATCCCCCCTTCAAAAGGGGGGAAAAATCCTTAAAGTCTCCGCCCGAAAAGACGAATAATTTGTTTTTCAAATATCCATTATCTTAAATTTATGTAAACGACAAGCGTAGAACTACTCCTTTTTTACACTGAAGATAAGCTTTCTACCAGAGCCTCTATCGCCAGAATCAATATTCTTTGTGATTTCATCCCAAAAAGGCTTTCTAAATAGCAGCATCTTCATTACCAACCTTTTTCTTCAGAGTTGATAAGCAGTATAAATTATTACAATTTTCCGCTTTAATTCAAAATTTAAGGGATAATTGTGAGGAACTCGTGAGGATAGCGGTATTTTTAATAGTTATTAACTAAAAAATTAACAAAAGTTCTCTTTTTAAGCTACGGTGTACACACAAGTTTGATTTACCCCCCTTAGTCCCCACGCGTGAAAGGGGAGAAACTGAAAATCAAGTTCCCTCCCCAATGCATCCGGGAGGGTTAGGGTAGAGTAAAAACAACGCTAAAACCTCTAATTGACAAGCTATTTCACGAAAGTGGTAGCATTATTATCATGTATTCAAACAATTGACTTTTTTATATACAATTTTGACATCTTTTTTTCATACTACTAACAGCTTTGTTAGGTCTGTTGAAGCTGAAAGACTTACCAAATAATATTTTTTCTTCTTTAAGCAAAACCAAAGCTCTATTCTTTTTAAGATTTTAGTTAAATTTTATACTTAGATGGCAGTAACCAAACAGGCAACAAGAATGTATATTTTTCAATAAGGAGTTTGAACACTACAGTAGTGCTCCTCTAGAAAAAATATCTAAATGTAAGTACAAAGATAAACCATGATTGACTTCACCCTGACACAAGAACAGCAGACGTTGCAGTCAATAGCGCGGGACTTTGCTCAAACCGAAGTCAAGCCTATTGTTCGGATAATCGAAGAGTCTAGCGATCGCTCCATTGAACCTTGGGATTTCTGTAAACGAGTCTTCCAGAAGGGATTCGATCTAGGATTTACATCTCTACTGCTACAGCAAGAATATGGTGGTATGGGTAGAAAATGCGTAGATTTAGCATTAATTTTAGAAGAAATAGGTGCTGAAGACGTTAGCATTGCCTCTAGCTACTTTAACCTGACTGCTGCTATGTCGCTTTTTGTCACAAGAGCTGCAACAAGCGAACAGCAAAAGCGAATACTCTCTTTTGTACAATCTGGAGAACCTCATTTATTCAGTGCGGCAGAAAGCGAACCAAACGTAGCAACATCAGATTTGTTTTGTCCCATACCAGACCCCACAATTGGGATGAAAACCTTTGCTCAACGGGAAGGTGACGGATATATTCTCAACGGGAAAAAGTCTTCATTAGTGACAAATGCTGGCATTGCTGATGCTTACTTCATCATTACTCGTACAGCTTTAGACAAACCATTACATGAAAGTTTGTCCATATTTTATGTTCCTGCAGACACACCTGGTTTAAAGTTTGGCAAAAGAACGGAGATGATTGGTTGGAAGCCTTCCCATCATGCTGAAATTTTGTTAGATAACGTTCGAGTTCCTGTAGAAAATTTGATTGGGAATGAGGGAGAAGCTGCTAAACTGCTCATGTTACTTCCTGAAGTCGCTATTGGACTAGCTGCTTCCTATGTAGGTTTGGCTCGCGCTACCTATGAGTACGCTTTAAATTATGCCAAGCATCGAGTGAGTTGGGGACGCCCCATTATTCAACATCAAGCAGTTGCATTAAAACTTGCTGATATGATGGTGAACACCCAAGCTGCACGATTAATGGTGTGGGATGCAGCACATACAGCAGATACAAATCCTCAACTAGCGGCAACAATTAAGGCTCCTGCTGCCAAAACCTTTGCTGTAGATGTAGCCATTAAAAATGCCCAAACAGCCATTGAAATTCTTGGGGGCTATGGAGTCACAAAAGATGCTCTTACGGGTAAGTTTCTGGCTGACGCTACTATTGGATACTCGTGCGATTTCACGCGAGAAGTCTTGCGCCTCGGTTTAGTAAATTTTTTGTAATCCTCTAAAAGCAGAGGTTTTAATCTTCTTCAGGTTTGGCTGGTGCTGATTTCACGATCGCTCTACCATTTTCCACAACGGTAACATTACAAGTTTTTGACTTGCATTTGCCGTTGTGAGGTAAAGCATCAGCGCATTGCTTGTAATAGTGAATATTTTGCTCCTGTTGTTGGTTCAAGGTCACTGCATTACAAGCAGAGGTTGTTGAGGACATAATCGGTACTTTTAACTCTATATATTTATTATTCCCCAATTAAGTTATAATAGGGTACGTTTTACACTACAAGAAACTACCCTCTGAATCTTTTCTATTCTGCAATCCGTGCTTAATATTTAGAAAGAATTTGCGATCGCAAACTTACGAATTATGCGGTATTAATTTATGCTTCAATTTCAACCCCCTGGTTTTGGGCAGAAAGTCATTAACACATCCTTGGGGTTTATGGTTTACTACACCCAAACGGCTGTACCCTGGACAATGTCTAAGAGTCAAGATTTACCAACCCTTCTGTTTCTGCACAATTTTGGTGGAGGGGCTTCTGCATACGAATGGTCTAAAGTTTACCCAGCATTTGCAGCGACACACCATATATTTGCTCCTGACTTAATTGGTTGGGGTGAATCTGCTCATCCCGTGCGGGATTATCAAGTTAAAGACTACCTGACAATTTTAGCTGAGTTTATTAGACAAACTTGTCCCACACCCGTGACAGCGATCGCATCTTCATTAACAGCAGCTTTAACAATACGTCTTGCCATTGCCCAACCTTTTTTATTTAAAGCACTGTATTTAGTATGCCCATCAGGATTCGATGATTTTGGACAAGGTGCAGGACGCAGGCTTCCTATGCAGATCGTCAATACACCTTTGTTAGATCGTCTGATATACATTTTAGGTGCAGAGAATGAGTTGGCTGTACGCAATTTTTTACAAAGCTTTCTCTTTGCAAATCCGCAACGTGTTTCTCAAGAAATGGTACAAGCTTACTTAGCCTCTGCACAACAGCCGAATGCTAGGTTTGCAGCATTAGCATTTTTACGTGGGGATTTATACTTTGACTTGAGTTTGTATATTCAACAACTGACTATTCCAACAGTTGTTTTTTGGGGACAAGAAGCGCAATTTACAAACATTAAGTTGGGAGAGCGTTTGGTCAAGTTAAACCCTACTGCAATTCAGGGATTTCATGCGATCCCAGATGCCGGAATTTTGCCTCATCTAGAAGTACCAGAAATAGCGATCGGCTTACTCCAAAAATACTTGTAGCTGAAATGATTAGATATACTGACACATAAGACCTAAAATTAAGGTTATGCTATGATGCTAGACGTGCTGAAGCTATGTCTCGAATCAAGGGAATTCTGGAACTTAAGTAAACGTTTATCGTGTTGAGTTCCTCTCCACTCAAAAGTTTCTGGTTTTGGAGTTGCTTCAGCAATTGCTGAATCAGCTCCGTATCGCTAAAATTCAAAAGAATGCTGGTTTGAGTTTCCTCAATGACAGACCATAGCTGACGTAGTGTAGAAGATCTCATAAATGAACTAACCCCATAGCAACTGAATATGTTATGACCATCAGCATAGTAGTACTGATGAACACATAAAAATAATACTAGCCCTAAATTTTTAAGAAAATCTTAAGATTTACAAAGGTTTATAGGTTGTTACGTCTTGAAAAGAAATCTTAATATGTGTTCAAATTGGGGATTGGGAACCAGTGACCACCTGACCAGTGACCACCTGACCAGTGACCACCTGACCAATGCCCAATCGCCAATCCCCTAACTCAAAGGTGCCTGTATAAGCCCCGCACCAATATCTAGGGGATCGACACCAGCTGCTATGCGAGATTTTGTTGCTTGACCAATCAATCTAGCACTTAATTCGATTGAACTGAGAGTTCTGGTTTCAGCCAAGATTTTTTCTGCCCAAAGTGCGGCGACTCCTGCAACATGGGGAGTTGCCATGCTCGTTCCACTCATGTCAATATAACCACCGCCAACTGCTGCAGAATAAATGTCCACTCCAGGAGCCGAGATATTAACACCAGTGTTGGAAAAATCAGCAACTGTTAAAGCATTATGTGGTTCGCCAGAAGTGCGGAGTGCTCCTACAGAAATGATTCCATCTGCAGCAGCTGGTGGAGTGACAGCCAGTTCATAATCAGGCTTAATGTCTCGCTTACTTTCGTTACCTGCGGCTGCAATAACAACAGATCCTTGTTGAAAAATATTCCCTCTCGCACGGGTTAATTCTGCCAAACTTTCAAATAAACGGATATTTGCTCGATAAGCCTCTAACGCTTTCGATGTTGCTAAGTCTGTAGGATATTCTTTTTCAGTCACTAATTTGTCTACATATCCAGGGAAATCTAAGCCAAGGGATAAAGAAATAACATGGGCGTTTTCGTTAATTGCCCACAACAATGCTTGATATATACCTGCAGTTGTGCCTCTACCTACCCCATCTAAGACTTTACCAATTAATGCACGTTGAATGCCCGGAGCTATGCTATAACGCAAGCCGTCGATCGACTGACCGAAGAGAGTTCCAGCACAATGCGTGCCATGACCGTAATTGTCACCGTTTCCTTCACCAGTAAAATCGCGTTGTATGAGTTGAATTCCTCGGAAAGCTTCATGTTCGCCATCAATTCCACTATCGAGAACTGCCACTGTTACACCTTTGCCAGTGAATGGGCTTTCTGCGGCTCTAGTAACACTGACCCCCCAAGTCACATTAGTTTCCGGAGAGGCTTCTCTCTGTTGGCTAGCAACTGGTTTGATAAGGGCAATTGGCATGGGTGGCGCAATACTCACAACTTCAGGGTCTCGGCGCACTTCAAAGAGATCGTGCTTGTCGAGGGATTCTACATCAAGGCGAAGGTTGATGCCTTCCGATGGTCGAACCGATTGTATCGAACGCGATCGCCCTGAAAATAGATCGCTTAAATCTACACGACTGGTGTTCCGGAGAATAATAAGTCGATCTTGTTCCATAGTAGCGATCCTTAGTGAGTGTCTGTTGAACATTACACCATGCTGCCTGTTATGGAACAGCTAAAATCTAAAAACTTTTTTAAATCTATTTTTCTCTTATAATTTAATTGCGAAAACTAAGATTTCCTCTTGTAATTAAAAAAGCTCCATGGCATGGATACCTTTGAAGGAACGGATAAACAACTTATCTCTTGTTCTTGCCGGACCTATTCTCAGAAGAACTGATACACATTCTGTAACTGTATGGGTGGCGTTGAAAGAGAGCCGGACTATAACTTTAAAAATCTTTAATACTTGTCATAAATTATTATTGACAGGCAGTCGAAAAAGTATTCGTCTGGGAACGCATTTACATATAGTTGCTGTCACCGCTAAGACTTCATCACCAAATTTACTTTCCTATGGAGAAATTTATTTATACGAGCTAGATTTTGGGGATGAAGAAACACTCAATCAACCAGGTATACTCAGTTTGGATGGCTCTATCCAAGACATTACATATCCTCAATATATATTGCCAAGTTTTGCACTCGTACCAAACGATATAAACGATTTACGCATCATTCATGGTTCGTGTCGCAAACCTCATGGAGAAAGCCTAGATGCACTAGCAACCTTAGACAAAATCATTAGAGAAGCATTAGAAGAAAGCCCCAAAAAACGACCATCACAACTTTTCTTGACAGGCGATCAAATTTATGTAGATGATGTTACAGATACTTTACTTTTCATGCTTTTGGATGCAACCCAAACTCTTTTAGGTTGGACTGAACCACTTCCAGATGTTAGTCATCCTAAAGAGTTAAACCCCGGTCAACGCAATGAGATAGCAACGCATACGGCTGGACTAACAGCTAGTCTTGGCAAAATGAATAGAATTTCTAACATTGCGAAAAGTCATTTATTTGCATTAGGTGAATTTGTAGCAATGTATTTATTTGCCTGGAGTGATGTCCTGTGGTCAAAACCAGAAAATTTACCAGAATTTCAAGACGTATATCCTAATATGTCGAAAGATGGTAAGAGAACCACTCTATTTGAAGAGGAACTGCACGCATTACAAGGATTTAATTCAACGCTAAAAGATATTAGACGTGCTTTGGCGAATGTTCCAACTTACATGATATTTGACGACCATGAAATGACCGATGACTGGTTTCTGAATATAGCTTGGTGCGATCGCGTTCTCCAACAACCATTAGGCAAACGAGTTTTGCAAAACGGATTGCTTGCATATGCTTTATGTCAAGGATGGGGAAATACACCAGAGCAATTTGAAAGTAACCAACCGGGTGAAATATTGCTGAAGGCAACACAAGCGTGGTCAGATTCTTGTGGAACAAATCCACACTACGAACAGGAAATAGCAAAATGTCTTGGTATTCCTACCCTTGAAGAAATTAGAGAAACTCAACCTAGACGATTGCCACATAAAGAAAATTCTCTTAAGTGGCACTATACCGTAACTGGTCCAAATTTTGAAATTCTAGTTTTGGACACGCGCACTTGGCGTGGTTTTCCTGGTGACAAAGACTTTGATTTTCCTGCACTTTTAAGTGCAGAAGGTTGCGATGAACAAATATCAAAAATAGCTTGTTCAAAAGATATAAAGATAACAATAGTAGTATCGCCAAGCCCAGTTATTGGCTTACCTTTTCTAGAAACCGTACAAAAGATAGCCAAAAACATGGCAGAAAAATTAGGGGCTTGTGCATGGGGTTTCGATCCAGAAGCTTGGGGATTAGAAGAAACAGCAATTGAGCGACTACTAGCAAGACTCGCATTAAGAGCTTCACCAGAACAAAAAAATCGTGTCATCATCCTATCAGGTGACGTTCATTATAGTTTTGCCGCTCGATTGCAATATGCTGCAACTCATCCCTTCCAAAGTTCTTACCATGATAATATAGAGACACGCCATAGCTCGTCTCCTAACAACCCATCTTTAAAAACAATTATTGCCCAATTTACCAGCAGTTCCTTAAAGAACGAAGCCCAAGGATTTGGCGGTAGCCATTCATTACATACTCAAGGCTTTGTTCCTTTTGCCATAACAAACGCTCTTCCAACAGTAGAGGTTTTGGGATGGGAAAATCCAGAGCAAAAGAGTTTCAAAGTAGGAGATGTCTATACTTTCATTGACCAAAGTGTTGAACAGACAGTTCAATGTTTGCCCTTAGTACTCCAAGGTAGCCCTGCTAAATTGAATTTAGTTAACGAGCGAAGTTTCTTGCGAGCGCTACAAATTGACAAAAAACCTGAATGGTGGTATCGGATTGATTTTTTGTCTGCTGATTTAGAGGGTATAAACGAACCACAAGACTCACATATTACCATACCCTATTCTGTCAAAGCTCCTCTACCAGGTCAAAATCGTAAGGAACCTTTAGAAAAATATTTAGCAATGGCAAAAAATTACCGAGATTACACGTCTAATAAAACAACAGGTAAAGAAATAGTAGGTTTAAATAATCTTGGTGAAATTACTTTTGAGTTTGTTGAGGGTAAAGAAGTTGCAGTACAAACTTTATGGTGGCGATTGGAGAGTTGGGAAAAAGATAAGTTGTTAGAACCCTTTCCATTAACTCGGTGTGAAGTATCCCTCAATTTTGCCGATCCACATTACCCAATGGATGAATTGCTAAAGGAAGTAGAATTTTAACGAATTCGTTCGTTAGCTCTTACGAAGGCTGGTCTCTGTATCAAGCGATTGACATATTGAGTGAGAGGATCGTCTGTGGCAAGCATTCCTAACTTCTCAGCCCATAGCAGAACTCCTCCAGTGACGATATCGGCTGTGCTAAATTGGTTGGCTACTAAGTAGTTGTTATTAGCTAATGCTTCTCTTAAAGGTTGGGTAACGCGATCGAACCATTGTCGAGATTCATCAGATGAAGTTCCAAACCGCACTTTTTCTGGTAGTAATTTTTCTGGTAAGTGCGGTAAGGCATCGAACATAAAATGCTCTACGGGAGGTTCGAGAGTCACACTCGCATAAAATAACCATTGGAAATAATAAGCTCGGTGGGGACTGTCTGGAGAAGGAGCCAATCTAAAAGTAGGATATTTATCGGTAAGATAAGCACAAATAGCAGCAGACTCAAAGATTGTCACTTCTCCATCTATCAAAACAGGAACTTTCCCATGAGGATGTAGCTTTTGATATTCTGGTTGCTTTGTCATCTCCATACTGACATTAACCAGTTCGTAGGAAATACCCATTTCTTCTAAGAGCCATTGAGGACGAACTGCTCTTGTTGTGGGAATATAATATAGTTTCATCTTTTTAAAATTGATAGATTTCCACTTTGACCCCAGAATATATTTTATTCTTAAAACAAAGTTTTTGACAACTTATCTCTGTTCCGTAATCTGAGCGATCGCAAATTATTAAGAGTTCTCAAGTTGGTACAAATGTTAACAAAAGTGTTCCCTTGAGAATTTATGACATTTTAGAATGCTCAAGTAATGTGAATTAGAAAGTGAGAAATAGAGTATTACAATTATAGCTCATTAGGATGATTTCTCAATTAATTGAGCAACTCGAATTGCGGATAAGATCGCTCCTTCATGCAACCCATCTCCAAGATAAGCTCCTACATGGTAGGTGTTATTTTCTCCATTAGTCATAACAACTTCGTTTCTGTATTTAAAAGAATTGACAGTGTATAAAGGGGTGTGGTGTTCCTGAATATGAAGAATTTTGTCTTTAGCGATCGCATCATTCAGATTAAAAGCCAAACTGTATTGAAGAGATGATGATATTCCACAAAGCTGGTTGAGACAAGCATTATATCCCCATCCATCATCAGTTTGGAAAAAATCAAATTCTGAAGATTGTTTAATACCATGTCTGGCGTACATTGAAGTATCTGTATGTATGACCGTTTTTGCTAGGTTTTTCTGCCAAGGAGAAAATCGTTTAATTTCTTCATCTGTTGGATTACATAATAATTTTATTACCTGGTCGGGAGGTGTGGCAAAAACTACTTTGTCAAACAGATACTTTACACCATTGGATAAACCAATTTTTACAGAGTTAGGTTGTCTAAAAATTTCCCTAATTTCAGCATTAACTAAGATATCACCCTTGAAACGTTCCAGAATTTTTTCAATATAGGAATAGACGCCTCCTTTAATTCTTACCCAGTCTACAAAGACATATTCTCGTAGCGTAGGAATTGCTAGTTCTGCTGGGAAATTATCGATGGCATTAAATGGCATTGAGTAACTATACATAGTGAGCAATTTTAGCCACCAGTTCTGAACGCACTGACGTTTCAAAAATTGAGACATTGACTGATTGTACAGTTCCTGTATTTGGATAAGGTACATCTTTAACGATAATTCAAAGGAACAGGCATAGAACGTTTTCAGCTTGAGAGACTCAATGGCACGCTGAATTCCTGTAAAGTTTTTTTGAATGACTAACTCTGAAAGAAAGTGACGACCATCTTTTAAAAAGAGTGCTGAACCCATATTGACTGGTTCTAGTTCTACTTCTAGTTCTTGCATTAATTTGAGGAAGTTGTGAAATACACAAGGAAATTCGAGTACTCCTCCTTCTAAAAGCTGTTTGCAATGGGAGTGATTGGGTTGGACGTTTTTATTTAATGTCCGAATATGTCCGCCTAATATGGGTTGTTTTTCAAAGACTGTAATGTGATGACCTTTTTTGTTGAGTAGGTATGCAGTGACCATACCACTTGCGCCGCTACCTATAATTGCTATTTTCATATGTCATTATTTACACCCTTTTAGATTGAGATAAGAAATAATTAACCGCAGATGAACGCTGATGGACGCGGATAAATTGAGAGGTTAGTAAACTGTGTAATGTTATATTGGACTAGTTGCAAAGATTTAAGGAGGAAGGGGAGTTTTATTAAATTGTCTCTTTTGATAATGTTTGATATAGAGATGCTCCTGTCCAAAAGGTGGGGGCAAAGCCTGGATAACCGGATGAGGCATTACAAAAGTAGAAGTTTTTTAAGGATGTTTTGTAGTTTAATCTGCCAATTCCCATATTGCGGGGTGTGAGGTTGGAGCCATAGGAATTTCCTTTTGGACACCAACAAAATCTTTCGTTTGTTGTTGGGCTGCCAGTAATTTTAAAGACAATATATTTTCTGAAATTTGGAATATATTTTTTTTCGACTATTTCTAAGATGGAGTTCAGGATTTCTTCTTTTTTTTGTCTATACGCCTTTTTATCGGTTTCTTGGAGTTTTTTAAAGTAATCGTAATTGGCAACGGTCAAGAATTCGATAATTTGACATCCTTCTGGACAGTCGCTCTGAGCTTCGGTCATTAATGTAGGTGTTGTGATGGCAAAACTTGGTTTTGAGAAGTCATGCTTTTCATACATTTGATAAAATGCTTCATTCAAATCCCGATGCTCTGTATGGAAGGTATTCCATTTCCCGAATCCATAGTCTCTAAGATCGATATCTTTGACAACGCAGTAGACCATATAGTTAGAGGGGGAATACTCGTAATTAAGTTTCTTGCGGACTGTCTTGGAGAAGTTTTCTACTCCTATCATCTGAGCAGCTTTTTGAGGATCTATATTGCAGATAATGTTTTCTCCAGTAAATTCACGGCTTTTATGGGTGATGCGATCGCGTGCTTTAACTCCTGTTATAGTTTTGTCTGCGATCGCAAAATCCGTGACTTCCTGATTGAGAAGAATTTCGCCTCCATTCTCCTCTATGACTTTGACTAATGAGTTGATGACATGCTCAAAATGCTGTGTGGGATAAAAAGCACCTTCTTGATATCCTGTGAATAAGATCGTCCAAGCGTAAAATGAGAGTTTTTCTGGAGGTAACAAAAAATCAGGCCATTGCAGTGCTAAAAGTGTTTGGGCTTCTTTAGGCAGTTTGAACTTGTCGAAAACTTCTTGAAGCGTACTGTTGAGATACGTAAGAGCACATGACACTTCACCAAAATGTTTGAATAATTCAGCAGGATCGATTGGGGGTGCTAATCTCTTCAGCCCCTCGCTAGTCTTTTGTACCTCAAGAACAAATTTCCGAATCTGTGAGGCATTCTGAGGAAAGAGATTGGACAGTCGCCGGATTAACTCTGCGGATTCTGAGGGAATGTCTAACGAGTAGTCTGGCATTCTCATGCGATCGAAACCGTTAGGATCGTAGCGATCGAATGTCACTTCTTTATCTAAGTTCAGTTTTTTCAAAACCCGATCTACCGTATGCCCTTCACCGCAATCCCAAACATAATGGAGTTGGGCATTGAATTTATACTTTTTTGCCAACGTAAAGGTGTGACCGAAACCTCCAGGATATTCATGGGCTTCCAAAATTTGAACTCTCTTCCCGGATTTTGCCATGAGAGATCCAAATACTAATGCCGACAAGCCACTGCCTACAATCAAGTAATCCGGTTTCATCTTAACCTCCGTTTGGATACCCTCATTGGGGTGGTGAGGATCGTTATTGGTTACTCATCATTCTTCCTTAGCAAGGATTTCAGACTGATTTACATTCTGTTACGCAGTTCGATTTAGTCCCACCTGGCTACTTATCTTTTTTCCAACATAAGTTTTATAACTAAACATTGCCTCTGTCTTTTGAGAGAAGAAATTGTTAAATTTTTCTGCTCGTGCAAGCATATAAATTTACATAGTGACATAACTATTTTGTTATTCATAATGGCGATCTCTTTTTTACGTTTCCCTTCGAGCTTCAACTCACCTACAAAATTTGGGTTGTTGATACTTGGGTTATTAAGCTTAGCTGCTGTAATGTTTCTAACTTGGATCTTTAGCGGTCTCATTTTCTTTAAAATTAAAGTGCATCACTTAACGCTTGCCACAAGTTTTTCAAGTAGTGAAAGTTACATTCTCTCTCAGGCGATCGCACGAGTTGTAGAAGCCAGATGAGTACATCAAAGAAGCGGTTTCCATTATGAATCTAGAGCCAGAAAACTTGGCAAACGCACAACAGCAACTTGATGAGATTTTTATGAAAGCTGCAAAAGCTTTGGTTGAAGAACAAATTTCGCAAGAATCTTTTCGGACATTTAACGAGGCTTATAAAACGGTTCGAGAAGTCCTAGAACGCAATTTACAGAGCGATCGTAACACATCTAAAAGTCAAATTTACCCCCCTTAGTCCCCCCTTGGAAAGGGGGGAGATTGAATTTCTAGTTTTCTCCCTTGTCCAAATCGAATTTCTAATTCCCTCCCCTTTACAAGGGGAGGGTTAGGGTGGGGTAGAAACAGAACTAAAACCTCAAATTTTACTTCGTCTGAAAAATATTCTGTACCATTTTTTTACTAGAACTTCCCGCCGCATTATCCAACTCTGCAACCTCGCCAGCATTCAACTGCCAACCCAAAGCGCCAATATTTTCCCTTGCTTGCTCCACAGATTTTGCTCCTGGGATCGGAATAGTTCCCTTACTAATACACCAATTGATTGCCACTTGCGATATAGTCTTGTTTTTTGCTTCCGCTATCTCTCGCAAACACGCCAACAATGGACGAATTCCTGGTAATAACTGCCTAAATAATAAACCACGAAGACCTTTAGGAAAAGAACCTTTTTCCGAATATTTTCCTGTCAATAACCCCAATCCCAAAGGGCTGTAGGCAATCAATTTAATTCCAAGCTCATCACACGTCTGTTTCAACCCCAATTGCGTTACCGGATAGGTAGACAACAGCGAATACTGAACTTGTAAAGTTGAGATTGGCACTCCTCGCTCTGAAAATTTTTTATACACCCATCGGAGCCGTTTTGGTCCATAATTCGATAAACCCACTCCTTTGACCAGCCCTTGTTCGTAAAGATCGGCAAGACCATCTAAAAGTGCGCCCTCTTGCCAAGGAGCATAATTTGCCGTAGACCAATGCATTTGTACTAAATCTACATTTCTTCCCAAACGTTGAGCTGAGGACTTACAAGCAGACACCATTGATTGTCGTGTCAACCTCCAAGGATAAGCAGCAAGCTTTGTGGCAATGCAAATATCATTTTGGTTTGAACCCATATATTCCTGAGAAAACCGTCCCAAGAGTTGCTCGCTTCGCCCGTTTAATCTCCCCGTTCCGTAAGAGTCTCCCGTATCAAATAAAGTCACGCCACAACTTACGCAAAGGTCAAAAACGTTTTGTAACTGGCTATCCATACTTTCATCGTAGCCCCAGAGCAAGCGGTTGCCCCATGCCCAAGTTCCACAACCCATAGTTGGAAGGGGGAGGTTATGCGTCATTTTATACTTGTCCTTTACAGAAGCTTCTTCAAAAGTTCATCGTAAGACAACCTAGTCAAGAAGATCGGCATTCATAATATGACATATCCGCTATTTATTCTCTAGTCAAAAGCCAAAATTGGCACAATTAACTCAATGTATGCGTCTACCATCCCAAGCGTGCTCCGTATTTTTCAATTTCCCATGCAACAACATCAATGCGTCAGCCTGAATCAACAAATATCCTCCCTCAATTTTTTAATAAGCATAAATGCTTGTAAACTATAAGATTGGTGGGTTGAATCAGGAACGCACGCGATGAGGTTTGTGGTTAGTTACAGCATTTTATAAGGCTATGAAATTGACATCACGTTTCATGAGTCAAGGTTGGCGGCGAATACTTAAATCTCTTTTCCCCTTCCTTGTTTTACTCTCGTTTACTACGGTACTGCTAATAGATAGCTTAACTCCCACATTGGCACAAGTACCAGTGCCACGTCACGAAATTCGTGGAGTCTGGATGACCAATAACGATTTCAATGTCATGAGAGATCGTTCTAAAGTACAGGAGACAGTGACTCAACTTCGCAAGTTGAACTTTAACACGATTTATCCTGTCGTATGGAATTCAGGCTATGTCATGTATCCCAGTGCTGTGGCAAAACGCGAGGGGATTCAGCCTTTTGTTTTAAAAGGCAATGATGGACGTGATATACTTGGCGACCTAATTGCTCAAGCGCACAGTCAAGGTTTATTTGTGATTCCCTGGTTTGAATTTGGATTCATGACTCCAGAAACATCAGAACTAGCCTTGAATCATCCAAATTGGCTAACGCAAAAGCGCGATGGTAGTACAACTTATATTGGTGCGGCTGGTGAAGTGGGATGGCTCAATCCCTTTCATCCAGAAGTACAAAAATTTATCCGCGATCTTGTACTGGAAATTGTTACCCAATACGATGTCGATGGGATTCAATTTGACGATCACATGAGTTTGCCCTCGGAATTTGGCTACGATAAATATACAGTTTCACTATACAATCAAGAGACTAAAAACAATCCTCCAAGCAATCCTCAAGATCCATCCTGGTTGCGCTGGAGAGCGGATAAAATCACGGCATTTATGGTACAGCTTAACCAAGCTGTAAAAGAGAAAAAACCAAACGCAATTTTTTCTGTTTCCCCCAATTACTACGACTTTGCATACAAGTTTCACCTGCAAGACTGGTTGACTTGGGTGCGGATGAATATTGTAGACGAACTGATTGTGCAAGTTTATCGCCCCAATCTAGACAGTTTTATCCAAAAGATTTCCCGCCCGGAAATGCAAGAAACGCAACAAAAGATTCCAACGGGTGTCGGGATTATGGCAGGGTTGCGGAATAATCCAGTTCCCATACAACAAATTAAGGCTCAAGTGCGGGCTGTTCAAGAACGCGGCTTGGGTGTCGCCTTCTTCTACTTGGAAAGTTTATGGAATTATGCTCCCGAACCGACAGCACAACGCCTAGCTGGGCTTCAAAGCTTGTTCCCCTATCCTGCACTCCGTGCTAGGGCTGAAGTCCGTTCTGTAACTATAACTGAGACTAACGGTTTCCCAGATCCAGTAACCAGTGACCAGTGACCAGTGACCACCTGACCAGTGACCAGTGACCACCTGACCAGTAATCAGTGACCAGTAATCAGTGACCAGTAATCAGTGACCAGTAATCAGTGA
The DNA here is from genome assembly GCF_045865695.1 of Scytonema hankhaensis NUACC26. NCBI lineage: Bacteria > Bacillati > Cyanobacteriota > Cyanophyceae > Nostocales > Scytonemataceae > Scytonema > Scytonema hankhaensis. The sequence continues at coordinate 73,795 of NZ_BAACAP010000253.1, read as the reverse complement.
CCAGTGAACAGTAACAATCCCAATCCCCAATCCCTAGTCGCTAATCCCTAATCCCTGTATTTTTACTCTGCTTGCGGCTTTTGTTGCTTTTTCTCTGGCTTGTTGCACGTTCTCTCCTTTGGCTAAAGCAATGCCCATTCTTCTATATGGATGGGCGTTTGGTTTGCCAAATAGTTTTATATCTACGTCTTTTTCTGCTAGCGCTTCGGCTACACCAATGTATTTTATACTGTCTAGACTTTCAGTAGCTAAAATAACGGCACTAGCAGAAGCTCCTAACTGTTCTATGTTGGGTATGGGTAATCCTAAAATTGCTCGCAGGTGCAGTTCAAATTCGTTAAGGTTTTGCGAGATTAATGTTACCATTCCAGTATCGTGGGGTCTAGGGGAAAGTTCGGAAAATATAACTTCATCTTGAGTAATAAAAAACTCAACACCAAAAATTCCCGCACCGCCTAACGCATCAGTGACTTTTTTCGCTATTTCCTGAGCTTCTAATATCTTAGTTTCTGTCATTTCTGCTGGTTGCCAAGATTCTTGATAGTCTCCTCTTTCTTGGCGGTGACCTATGGGAGAACAAAAAATTGTTGGTGCGTTCCATTGTTTGATTGTCAGCAATGTAATCTCTAGTTCAAAGTTAATAAATTCTTCAACAATGACTTTTTGGCTGTCTCCTCTAGAACCCGCGATCGCATAATTCCAAGCTTTCTCTACTTCACTTTTGTCACCCACAATAGACTGTCCTTTGCCTGAAGATGACATGACGGGTTTAACAACATTAGGAAATCCAATTTTCTCGGAAACAGCCATCAGCTCTTCCAAGGTTGTTGCATAACCATATCTAGCAGTCCGAATCCCTAACTCTTGATGTGCTAATTCTCTAATTCTATCGCGGTTCATTGTATAGTTAGTTGCCGCTGCTGTGGGAACTATTGTTATTCCTCGTCGCTCAAATTCGAGAAGTTTTTCTGTTCTAATAGCTTCAATTTCTGGTATAATTAAGTCGGGTTGATATTTTTCAACCACAGCTTCTAGATCGTTAGGGTTTAGCATTGAGATCGTTTCATTGGCATCTGCTACTTGCATTGCAGGAGCGTTGGGATAGCGATCGACAGCAACAACATAATTGCCGAGTCTTTTGGCTGCAATGACAAATTCTTTACCGAGTTCTCCCGAACCTAGCAACATTAACTTTTTTGGCAGCTTGATGGAAGTCATGTTTTTTTCCGATCTACATCGTTTGTATTTGTTCAAGAATTTACAGCAATTTCCACTCTCGTAAGGTATCTCATTTGTTGCACCTGTAGGGTCATCCCTAAGAGTAAAACTTACCTGATACGATAAATGCGGTCCAGTAGAAGGGATGCTCGTAAAGCTTGCTATCGGGTGGTAATTTACTGCTTCTATATAACTCAGTTGCCAAATTAGCTCTAATCGTAGTTCCTTCTCCACCTAACGTATTAAGTGTTTCTTCATACCACTTTTTCAGTTCCCCTGCCGTCACATTTCTAAGCCATTGGGTTGCTTCTAACAATGCCGTGGCAACTGGCATATCTCTCCTTAGCCTTCGATAAAACTCGATCGCCACTAAAGCACTGGCTGATGATTCTACAGTCCAAAGAGTACTGACTACATAATCGACTCCTTGGTTTAATAAAGCATTGACTAAACCTACGTACTCAGTCGCGATCGCTGAATTCCCATTCCACGCTATTTCACAAGCACAGAGAGTCAACAAATTATATTTTGCAATATTCTGTTGACAAACTTCTCCTATTGTTAACCTATCTTCACCTGCTAAAAATAATTCTGACTCTTGAGGCTGACTGAAATCATCAGTGACATAACCTGTAAAATGAAATATATTGTAATCGCCATTTAAAGCTTTTTCTACTTGTTTTTTAGTTGCTTGCGAACCTTGAATGTGTTGGCAGCGATGAAACAATTGTCCGATCGCTTCCGATTCAAGTTTGGCAAATGCCATGGTAATACTATTGGTACTGTCTGGATTTTCAACGCTTAAAATTGGTAGACTTTGAACTCGCCATAAAGGTTGAGATTTTAAAGACAATCCGACTTGTATACTGGGCAAATATGTCAGTGTAAAACTGGCTGGTTTTGGCTGTTGCGACTTTTCTAAAGGAGAAGAAAGCTGAAAAAGAGCATGAAGGGGAAATCTGTGTAAGTCGCGATGAGGAATGAGAATAAGATGGGTAATGTCTTCTAATTCGTTAATAACTGCAGAGATGTTTAGGATACTTTTGAGCTTTAATAATCTCTGTTCCATACCTACTAGCCATGAGCGATCGCTTTCATTTTGTGCATCGGGATTTGGATTGCGATATTCACGCTCGTGTTGATTCCAATCTTCCAACCACTCTTCAAACTCAACTAAACGTTTTATTGCTTCGGGTAAAGGCTTTTCTTCCGTCGCTTCTACATTTAGAACGGGAGTAAAAACGGGTATGGGTTCTGGGGATTTATATTTAATGATAAAAGTTCGTAATGTACAAGGGCTAATATGCCAATAAATAATAGCGGTTGTTGGATTCAGAAGGTCGTGAATTGAACGGTAGCTAGGCGAAACAATCTCATTTTTCCAACTAGAAAGAAGCCAAGTTATACAAGCATTTTTGTGGTATTCAGCCAGTTCTAAAGATTGTGCAATCTCACCAAACTGTATAGCTATATCAATTGCTAATTGCCAAAAACCTATATTCCTCAAACATAACTGTTTTTTACTCTCGTCGGAACGAGTCGGTTCGTTTAAATATGCTTGCAGTAAAGATATAGCATATTGATTAAATTCTTGTGCTTCAGATGGTTGTTCTAGTGCTACGTAAGTTTTCACTATGTTTTGCACAACCTCTAAATGTAATTGAGGAAAATCATCTGCTGTTAAGGCTTTTAGGGAAAGATCGTACTCAATAATAGCTTGTTGCCAATACAAACGAGGTACGGTATCTCTCCGCCCTTTCTCATAATGAGCATTACCCAGTGCTAAATACAGTCTACCCCAACCTTCAGTATGGGTATATTGTAAAACATATTTCAACCCTTCTTGATAGCTTGCTAATTTTCCTTCATATCCACGTGTGTACAAAGAAGGATTTGCTGCTGCTATGTTAGTTAAAATTGAGCGAGAGTCATTATAAACTGCACTTCCTGCTGCTGCACCACGACCAATCCAAGCTTCCCAATAATCAATTTTAATTTCTAAAGCGCGATCGTAAGAGGCGATCGCTTCTTCAAATTTACCCGTGTAAAATAGTGCGACAGCGCGGTTATACCAAGCCAGATAAAAGCTGGGGTTAATTTCTACAGCTTTGTCATAGGAAGCTATTGCATCTTCACGGCGTTCCAAGTTTTCTAAAGCGACAGCACGATTGAACCAAGCTAAGTAAAAGTCGGGTTTAATTTCTAGGGCTTGTTCCCAAGATGAAATGGCTTCATCCCAGTGTCCCATACTTGCTAGAACAACTCCTTTATCTATCCAAACTTCATATGCATCTGGGTTCAGTTCTGCTGCTTGCTCGTAAGATAGGAGCGCTTGTTCTTGTTCACCTAATTTTTCCAATGCACTTCCCAAGGCGTACCATGCATCATAAAAATCTGGTTGAATATTAGTTGCTTGCTCTAAACTGGCAACGGCATCTTCATAGCGCTCTAAATTAGACAGTTCTATACCCCTGTTGTACCAAGCTTCATAAAAATCTGGTTGAATTTCTATCGCTCGATCGTAGGAAGCGATCGCATCATTTCTTCGTTCTCCATAAGCCAATGCGATTCCTCGATAATACCAATTTTCCTGGTCTTCTGGTTGCAGTACTAAAGATTGGTCGAAACTTGCAACGGCTTCTGTTTGATATCCTAACTTTAGCAATGCTGCACCCCGACTCGACCAAGCTTCCGAGTAATCGTACTTAATTTCTATAGCTTTATCAAAGCAAGCGATGGCATCTTCATATTGTCCCATCTCACCGAAAATTCCCCCTCGGTAGTACCAGCATTTGTAAAAGTCCGGTTTCAATTCGATGGCGCGATCGTATGATGCAAGTGCTTCCGTAAAATGTTTTAAGTAAAAAAGCGTTAATCCCTTATTAAACCAATACTCATGGGAAGTCGGGTTAATTTCAATCGCCTTATTGTAATGTGTAATTGCTTCCGATAAATTCCCGGCTTTTGCTGCAGCTAGACCTTTGTAAAATAATTCTTGCGCCCTTTCCTCAATTAAATACAATTGTTCTTTAGGTAAATTTGTATTAACTGATGATTCAGTCGGCTGAATTTCCAGATCGGTAGCTAGTTGCTGTGCTAAACTCGTACTTTGCTCCAACCTTACCAACAACTCATCAAGCGTTCCTGCTACAGTTGGTTGTAAAGATCCATCTTCCGATTGTTCTATTGAGGTTACTTGTTGGTTTTGTTCCAACCACGCTTGTTCTCCTCTATCGGGAGGAACTCGATCGTTAGCGGATGTAATTTGTGTATGTGGTTTTGCGAACTCCCATACTAAATCGTTGACATTGTTTGTTGATTTTTGCGATGTCAGATTTGATGTATCTACGGGTGTTCTTGTATCCACGTGTTGCGTGGAATTGTTGTCTAAATGTTCTTCTTGCGAATTGTGTAGCAATTCTTCTATGGGAGTCAGACGAGCTGTTGCGATCGCAGTTTCGGCATCTTGTTTCTCCGTATGCCAGTATGAATTTCCTAAATTACGTGTTAATACTCTAATGCCAATATCATAGGAAAGCTCTCCTATCGTACCAATTCCAAGCTCTCCGAGTTGAACCATCCGTTCTGCTATCTTATTGTTTGGCGAGCTCGAGGTTAAAAGTCGCTCTCCAAAGTCCAACAACCAATCTATCCAGCGTTCGAGAGAAATCCGATTTTCCATCCTTTGGAGATACTTGATTGCCCATTGCTGCCCTCTTGCTTGATAGACACCTTCTAGAAGTTGGGTAAACAAAAATTCCAAATCCGCGTCTGTGAGTTCGGGTAGCGGTTGCAGAACGGTCCTTTCCCCTGTTGGTTTAGTAGAGCGAGTTTGCTTTTCACCAAAGGGATATTTGAAAATTTTGTTAAACCATCTTATCAGCCACTTGAGCATTTCGGGGACTCTTAGATGTTGTGCATTATAACCAGAAATTACGCTTCTGCTTGATTGGTATTAGATTGAGCGGACGCTTGAAATTGATTCAATAATTCTTGGATTATAATCTCTGGATCGTCTGTTTGAGTTCCTAATTGCTGGGCAATTTGTTGGCGGAGATTTTCATCCTGTTGTAACATTTCTAGCAGTTGGTCTAATGTAACAGCTTGATATTCACCTTCAGGCAAATTTTCTCCTGTCTCAGAAACCTCTTCATTTTCCCTCAAAGGTTGAGTAGATTCTATAAAATTTTGACCAACAGCATCAAGTCCGTCATATTCCCATATTGGCTCGTTAGAGTTGCGGGTTAATAAATTCATTCCAATTTCATAAGCAACATCTCCAACAACACCAACTTCTAATTCTCCTAGTTGTATCATTCGGGAAGCTAACTCGTTATTCGGTGAAGATGATGCCAGTAGTTTCTCTCCAAAGCGTTGTAACCAGTCCACCCAACGTTCAGATGGAACGCGGTGTTCAATATTGTGGAGCCATTTTTGCGCCCATGCTTGTCCCCGCGCTTGATGGACACCTTCGAGTAGCTGAGTAAAGAGAAATTCTAAGTCTGTATCTGTTAGGGGTGGAGGTGGTTGTGTTTGAGCGTGAGTCTCTACTTCGGCTGGTTTGTGCCTCCCGCCAAATAAGCGTTGAAATATCTTTTTGAAGAACTGAACTAGCCGATTGAGCATCTCCCGCACCCATAAGTGTTGGTGGTTACCATAAGATTGTAGCGATGTATGGAGAAAGCAGCTACGCATTTACAAGCTGAACTCCTTGTGCTGACTCGTTTAATAACGATATCTCATTTAATATCCATTCTTCCGTTTACTCAATGCCCATTTGCCTAATGGTAGGGGATAGGGGGTAGGGAGTAGGAGGTAGAGAAAAGAAAGTTATGAAAAACGTTTAGGGATATCCAAGAAATAAATTATCCATCTTGTGGTACGGGCGTCCTCGCCCGTCCTATACTGGTGGCGGGCGGGACGCTCCGCAGTCGCCTCAACTGGTGGTAACCCCCGCACGGTGAGCCAGCGCTCTCCGGAGGGTTTCCCGAACTCACAGCGACTGGTGAGTAAGCGCGCTGTAGGCGGGTTTCCCACGCCCAGGCGACTGGCGAACCCGTTCGCGAAGCGTCTCCGTAAGGAGTTAGGGCGAACCCCAAAGGGGCGCTGCTCTGGGCACCACAAGAGAAAGTTGTATATTTTTTTATTTGGAAGTCCCTTACAGGTTTTTCTTTTCAAACTCATATAATTATGGTATGATTGTACTAGTATAAGTAAAACTTTTGTACATAACTTGAGTTTATACATTTAAAATGTTGTGACGGCTTCACGAACTAACCTCAATTGAGAGTGCAGTAATACGGTGAAGTTATCAATAAACCTGTCTATCCCAAACTAAGATTGGGTGTTATTCGTCTTAATTAACAAACAAGGCATAGCATTCTAAATCCATGTCCTACGAACCGCTGCACCACAAGTACCGCCCAAAGAGTTTTGCTGAATTGGTAGGTCAAGAAGCAATTACCACCACCCTTACCAACGCTATTCGTGCAGCTAAAATTGCTCCTGCTTACTTGTTTACCGGACCTAGAGGTACTGGTAAAACTTCTAGCGCCCGGATTTTGGCAAAATCTCTCAATTGTCTCAAAAGTAACAAACCGACAGCCGAACCTTGTGGGGTTTGCGATATTTGTCAAGGAATTACCAAAGGGTATTCTTTGGACGTGATTGAAATCGACGCCGCCAGCAACACTGGTGTCGAAAATGTCAGAGATATGATAGAAAAGGCACAATTCGCTCCAGTTCAGTGCCGCTACAAAGTTTACGTTGTTGATGAGTGTTTAACTGGGGATTCTCTAGTTCTAACTAGTGAAGGTCATGTTAGAATTGACAATCCCAACATCAAAGGCAAGCAAGTTCTAAGCTACAACGAATCATTAAGTATTTGGGAATTCAAGGAAGTTCTCAGGTGGTTAGATCGGGGTGAACGCCAAACATTAGTTATAAAAACAACAAATAGTGAAATTAGATGTACTGGCAATCACTTAATTAGGACTGACCAAGGATGGATAGCAGCAAAAGACGTAAAAGAAGGAATGAAGATACTATCCCCTGTGAATGTGGATGGTACAAGTTTGGAAACGGTAGAATATGTTCGCCTCGCTGGGGTTGAGCGAGTCTATGACATAGAAGTAGCGGATAACCACAATTTCGTAGCTAATGGATTGTCCGTTCACAACTGTCATATGCTCAGTACACAGGCGTTCAATGCGCTACTGAAGACACTAGAAGAACCACCATTACACGTCGTTTTTGTTCTTGCAACAACTGACCCCCAACGGGTACTACCAACAATCATTTCTCGATGTCAACGGTTTGACTTTCGGAGAATCAATTTAGAGGCGATGGAAAAGCATTTGAACCATATCGCCTATCAAGAAAAAATTAATATTTCTCCAGAATCTGTTACTTTGATAGCTCAAATTTCCCAAGGAGGGCTTCGGGACGCTGAAAGTCTCCTCGACCAGTTAAGCTTGCTAACTGGTGAAATTACTCCAGAAAGAGTTTGGGATTTGGTCGGTTCAGTGAGCGAATGGGATTTGCTGTATTTACTGAATGCGATCGCATCCGACAACCCAGAATCTGTTCTAGATTATACACGTCAAATTTTAGATCGAGGTCGAGAACCCTTAATCATTCTTCAAAACCTTGCCGCATTCTACCGAGATTTACTGATTGCCAAGACAGCACCAAATCGAGACGATCTAGTGACTTGTACCCCTCAAACTTGGCAAGCACTGATTGATTTTGCCCAAGAATTTGAAATAGGAAGAATTTTGGCAGGGCAGCAACTCTTACGAACCACTGAAGTACAACTAAAAAACACGACTCAACCACGTTTGTGGTTAGAGGTAACATTACTCGGACTGTTACCCTCAGCAAATCTTGGAACTCAACAACTTCCACAGCAACATGGTAGAGGATATACACCCACTGCTAGAGTTACAACTCCATCTCCTTCCTCTCCCCAACTCCCCCCATCTCCTCCAGTTTCTCACTCTCCTACTCCTCCAGTCCCCTCATCTCCCCCTACTTCTCACTCTCCTACTCCTTCAGCCCCCTCATCTCCCCCTACTTCTCACTCTCCTACTCCTTCAGCCCCCTCATCTCCCCCTACCTCTCACTCTCCTACTCCTCCACCCCCCTCATCTCCTCCAGTCTCCCATTCTCCGACTTCCCAAGTCCCTCCTTCTCCCCCTCTTTCTTCCTACGAACCCCAGACAGTAGGAGAGACAGGATACGATCTTGATGGAGTTTGGCAGCAAGTTCTTGCAAATCTTCAACCCATTTCAAGACGAGAGATATTGCGTCAAATGTGCCACCTTGTCGAATTTGATGGAAATATGGCACGTGTTGCAATTAAACAGGCGTGGTATAAGGATATGCAAGTCGATGGTCCTAAAATTGCAACAGCATTTAAAGTCACTTTTAACATAGATGTTCGGGTCAACTTGGAAATAGCATCGTCTTCAACATCGACCTCATCTAAAGCTTCCTCTTCTTCAAAAAAGCCAACTGCATCCCCTCCTCCTGTTAGTCACGAACCACCTCCTACACTTCAATCTCCCCCACCAGACACACCTTCCATACCACAAACACCGCCTCCCGAAGTTATTCAACCAAACAAAACACCAACTCCAAAAACGGAATCGGTGACAAATGCTAAAACATCACAAAAGTCTCCTCCACCCCAAGCCCCAAATCCACCACCAGTTCCTACAACAAATTGGGAAACTGATGAAGGAGCAATTGCCGCTCAACGGTTAGCTCAATTTTTTGATGGAGAAGTTATTAGATTGACAGATGATACTGAATTGCGGGATTCTGGCACTTTATCTCATTGGGATGATGAATCGGAAACTGATGAGGAGTTTTAGGGATTGGGGATTGGCGATTGGGGGTTGGCGATTGGGAATTTACCTAATCCCCAGTCCCTAATCCCCAGTCCCTAATCCCCATTGCCCCTTATCCCCAGAGGGGGCCCCGAGTTCCCCAGTCCCTAATCCCCAGTCCCTTGATGTATCGTTTTCACCCATTTCAGACGCTTTGGTCGTACTGACATACGGGCAGTGGCAGTACTCATGACGACTATCCAATGGAACATATACAACGTGCCGCGTAAGGTCTCAAGCATAAGTAGAAGAGTTGTAGAAATTTTAAATTCCTTATCTTTATTACGTATGCGCCTCAAACCCACAAACATCCCTGTTATTGACATCGTTACTGTCAAACCTGTTACAGGGCTTAAAATTGGTGGTCGATGTCGTACTATTGCCATTAATAAATCTGGTACTGCTGCTGTAGGTAATATGTACTGTAACAGCATATACATCAATAAATCCCAGGTCTTACGGCTTCCCATCCGGTTTCTGAGAATGAGATCCCAGTAATCTAAATACCGTTGGTAGCCACCTTCTGCCCAACGATTGCGCTGATGCCAAAGTGCGATCGCATTTGTAACACCTTCTTCTTCTACCGTTGGGTTGAAAACACACTCAATATCCCAGTCATCAAGATGCAAGCGAAATGTCAAATCTAAATCGTCGGTGATTGTTTCCTCATTCCAGCCGCCACAACGCACCAAGGCTTCCCGACGAACAAACTGACCGTTTCCGCGCAGTTCCCCAATACCACCTGTAGCAATCCTTTGCTGCTGCATATGGGCATCAAGTGCCATTTCTGCTGCTTGACCTTTTGTCCAGAAATTCTCTGTGGCGTTGGCAATAACTTTTCTTACCTGTACCGCACCTAAATTTTCTTTTTGAAATAAAGGTATGACGCGCAATAGTAAGTCCGATGACACTTGGGCATCCGCATCAAACACTGCCAAAATGTCTCCCTTAGTCAGAGGCAAAACCTGATTTAAAGCACCCGATTTACCTCCAACCGCATCTGGTTCTCGCCGTAAAACCCTGAGTTGACTGTACTCTTGCGCTAAAGTTGCCAGTACGTGAGACGTTTTGTCAGTACTGTTATCGTCTATAATCCAAATTTCGTAACGTTTTTCTGGATATTCTAAATTACAAAGGTTTTTGACTAATCGGTCTATGACTGCTTCTTCGTTCTTCGCCGCTACTAAAACAGATACGACAGGCCAATCCCCTTGCATTTCTTCCAAACGTTTTTTGGGTCTAGCAAATACTGCTACTAGGGTATGAATGCCTAGAATTGTCGTCAATCCCAAGACAAACAAAGTACCCCAAGAAACTAAATGCAGGGCGATCGTACCACTCCAGACTATCGTTAAAACCAGAGCAGCTTTGCGTCGGCGACCTCGAAACCGAGATGGAAGAGATACAGAAGGCGATGTCCCCTCCACAGACTCATCTGATACTGATACGTCAGTAAGCAAGGAGAAGTTTGAATAGCGTAAATCGCCGCTCAAATCTTCCGAGGAGTTAAGCGGATCGAGTTCATTATATGGATCGTTTTCGGGCCAGGAATTCGCTGGCATAGGTAACTTAGTTCAAGCAACAGTATTTATTTACACCCATCAAGAAGTTGGGGATCGGGTAACTCCAGCTGGGTGCAACCTCTACATACTTTGAGCTTACCTTGAGATTAGTGGTATTTTTCAACAGCTATAGGGTTTGCACGCCCTCAGAAGCCTGATGTGTCCCCAGCTTCCATAAAAAAGCCAGTGCAGACCTATTGTAACCGAATTGTCACAATTCTTAGCAAAAAATGGGGATCGGTCACTGGTCACTGGTCACTGGTCACTGGTCGCTGGTCGCTGGTCACTGGTCACTGGTCACTGGTCACTGGTCACTGGTCACTGGTCAGGTGATAACTGGTCGCTGATTTTTGGGAACACTATTGACAGACGTTAATATATTTAGTTGTCAATTTAACATTAGGAATATTCAGAGTATGTCTATTGAACAACTCCAGCCCGCTACCCAGCAACAAGCAAGTGTTTACCTGCCTTACATTCAAGGTAATAACAAGCGTAATTTCTTGCCTTTTGCAATTGGTCTCTATCAAAAGGGTGTTTTAGAAGGTCATCGTAAGATAGAAGGTAGTGACAACATTCCTTTTGTTGCGACTTGGAACGTTGCTACCTTGCCTTCAGACTTAACTCGCTGTCGAGTCCAGTTTGATGGTAATGCCGAACTTGGCTATGAAGTGATGATGGCAAGCTTTGAGTTTATTGTTTTTTTAATCGAGCTTTTAGAAAACTATAAACGCTACCGCACGACAGACTTTTCCCAAACCTTCTACCGGAAGTTACTGCGTATAGAAGATTGAAAGCCCCTAACTCCTGACCCCTACAAGCCAACCAATTCTGCAAAGGATATGGCAGAATGCAAGAAAGGTACTTTTAGATCGCTACCTCTTTTTCAGAGGTTTTTAGCAAAGTGTTATTAATCAGAAATAGCAAAGTTGGACTTAAAATTAGGAAGACCTAGGTAAGTTGTGAAAAGCCATCAGCAATTAGCCATCTGCATTTTAGCAAAAATTAAGCTGACTGCTGTTTGCGTCAAGTTACCGCTACTCGCATAGGCAAGAGTGCTGAAAGCTAATTAACGTTTGAAACTAGGAGTGCATACGTGCCAAAGTCTACTAAATATTTGTTGATAGGATCTACAGAGGCTTACTGCGGTAAATCTGCAACAATTCTCGGTTTATCTTATCAACTTCAGCAAAAAAGTCTTGATATTGCTTACGGTAAACCATTGGGGATTTGTTCCAACAAGTCCTTGGACAGTTTGGTTGAGGAAGATGTTCAGTTTATTACAACAAGCCTTAATTTACCGGAAAATCGGATTGCGCCCACCATGCTGAGCTTAGATGAAATGACCGTGCAAAAGCGCCTACAAGGATTAGATAAAACTGATTATCAAAAATCTTTGGCGCAACGGTATTCTCAGATGCAATTCGGCGATTTAGTATTACTTGAAGGACCAGGAAATTTAGAAGAAGGGACTTTGTTTGATTTGTCCTTGTTACAAGTTGCAGAAGTTGTAGATGCGTCTGTCCTGTTAGTAGCTCGTTATAAGTCGCTACTTTCCGTTGAACCATTAATTTCTGCCAAGCAGCTTATTGGCGATCGCTTGATTGGTGTTGTCATTAACGATATTCCTACAGAACAACTGCCAGTCGCTAACACGACCATGCGTTCTTTTTTGGAACAACAAAGTATTCCCGTACTCGGTCTGTTACCAAAAAGCGATGTATTACGGAGTGTGAGTGTTAGCGAATTAGCGAACCAGTTAAACGCTGAAGTTTTGTGTCGGAGCGATCGCTTAGACTTAATGGTAGAAAGCCTTGCCATTGGCGCGATGAATGTCAATGCTGCTGTAAAATATTTTAACAAGCGCCGGAACATGGCAGTTGTCACGGGGGGCGATCGCGTAGAGATTCAACAAGCTGCTTTAGAAACATCCACTCATTGCCTGATTCTCACCGGACAGCTACCACCTCCTGCCTTCATACTCAACCGCGCTGAAGAATTAGAAATTCCCATTTTATCCGTTGACTTGGATACCCTCACCACTGTGGAAATTATTAATCGCGCCTTTGGTAATGTGCGCCTTCACGAACCAATCAAAGTCCAGTGTATTCGCCATTTCATGGCAGAGCATTTTGACATCGCTCGCTTGCTGTCCCTACTAGACTTCAATCGAGCAGCGGCACTACAGTAGGGGATTGGGGATTAGGGATTAGCGATTGGGGAGTAGGGAGTAGAGAGTACAGAGTAGGGGAGAATAACTCTTGCCCAATCCCCAGTACCCAGTACCCAATCCCCAATCCCCAATCCCCAATCCAGATATTCATCCGAAAACGCTGCTTGTCTGCTAAAATATCTTGGTCGTTTAATCTACTATCTGTTCATCTTTGAGCCAGTCAATAGACCTTATCAACGTCGATACATTAGCGCTAGAACTGGCGACAATCCAGCAAACGGGTTCCAAAAGAATTGCTTTGCTGGGGTCTCGTCATGTTCCGATTACCCATCAAAATCTTATTGAGATGATGAGTTATGCCTTGGTTTTAACGGGTAATCGGATTATAACCTCCGGCGCTACTGGTACTAATTCAGCTGCTATCAAGGGAGCAATGCGGGCTGACCCCAATTTGCTAACGGTGATTCTACCTCAAAGCCTAGAACGCCAACCCTTAGAATCGCGTCAGCAACTAGAACAGGTGATGCATCTGGTTGAAAATCCTACCAATAATCATCTGTCTCTTGCGGAAGCAAGTTACCTGTGTAACAAGGAGATTGTCTCCCGTTGTCAACAACTCATCTGCTTTGCGTTTCACGACAGTAGAACTCTGCTGCAAACTTGTAAGGAAGCAGAAGAACAAAGAAAACTGGTGACACTATTCTACTTTGATTAGTCATGAGTCATTTGTCCTTTGTCCTTTATGTTGGACTAATGACCAATGACTTAATGATTAATGACCAATGACTCATGGCCGATGACTAATGACTATTTTTTTATACTCTATTGCGGCGGCTGCCGTTCTGATTTACGTGCCTTTTTTAGTGGTAAGTTATGGTCGCGTGCAAGTTGGATATGATATGTCCGCCCCTCGTGCCATGTTTGATAAACTACCACCATTCGCTCAACGAGCAACTTGGGCGCACCAAAACTCGTTTGAAGCGTTTATGATTTTTACGGCAGCAGCATTAATGGCATACGTAACAGGTGTGAATTCTCCCACAGCAGCAGGTGCTGCGATCGCCTTTGTTATTGCTAGATTGCTATACTCGGCTTTCTATATTTTTAATGTTCCCATTTTAAGATCCCTTATGTTTGCCGTTGGCTTTCTTAGTTCTGCCACTCTCATTGCACTTAGTATAATTACAGTGACCAGTAACCAGTGACCAGTGACCACCTGACCAGTGACCAGTGAGTAGTTAGTAGAACAATTAACCACTAATCACTAACCATTAGTAATTTAAACATTTCCTATGGCTTCTACCTTTTCCTTTGATATTGTTAGCGACTTTGACCGACAAGAGTTGGTCAATGCGATCGATCAAACTGTGCGCGAGATTAAGGGTCGTTACGATCTTAAAGATACTCAAACAACTGTTGAATTAGGAGAAGACAAAATTACCGTTAATACTGATAGTGAGTTCACATTAGAAGCAGTACACGGCATACTACGAGATAAAGCTGCTAAACGCAATCTCTCACAAAAAATATTTGATTTCGGCAAAGTAGACTCTGCTAGCGGTAATCGCGTTCGTCAAGAAATTACCCTGAAAAAGGGCATTAGTCAGGACAATGCCAAGCAAATTTCCAAGCTAATTCGCGATGAATTCAAAAAAATACAAGCATCAATTCAAGGAGATGCTGTACGTGTTACTGCTAAAAGTAAAGATGATTTGCAAGCCGTTATTCAAAGATTGCGGCAAGAAGATTTCCCTGTTGCTCTGCAATTTACAAATTATCGGTAGGGTTAGTGGTTAGTTGATATTTGATAGTTGTTTGTTAGTAGTTATTTGATAGTTGATAGTTATCGGTAACTACTAACTACTAACTACTAACTACTAACCACTAACCATTAACCATTAACCATTAACCTCCCGCTCCAATACTCTTTTGAAAGGCTGGACGCTCAGACATTTTTTTAATGTAATTTATGACTGCTGGGTATGCGCTTAAATCTAAATGTAGCATGATATTGATATAGGCTAGAATTGACCCTACAGCAACATCAGCAACTGTAAATTCATCACCAAGCAAGAAGGGTTGCCGTTCAAATATTTCATTGAGAGGAGTTAATAGGCGTGGCGTTTCTTTCTCTCGACTTGCTTCGGTAAAAATGCCTGTTGCTAAAGTCGAGTTAGCAAATAATACCCATTGTGCTACTTTAGCGTTTTCTTCTAGTGAAAGTGTAACTTTTCCATACTTCTGAGCAAGGTAAAGTAAAATTGCTCCTGATTCCCATAGTTGAAAGTCACCATCTACAATAGCAGGGACTTTTCCTACTGGGTTAATTGTTAAGTATTCCGGTTTGCGTTGTTCGCCTGCTTGCAAATCGAGCTTAACAAACTCATAGGGGATATCTAATTCCTCAATATACCACTGAACAATGGATGCACGGCTCCTTGCCCCACCGTATAGTTTTAACATATATCAGTTATCCGTTATCAGTTAACAGTTAATAATGATAACTGATAAATACTCCTTGAGTGGGCAATACTCAGCATTTAATGTTAGTGAGCATTGCTCACCCTACTTCAAAAGTCGGTAATTTTACAGTGGAAACAGAGTGTTTATTGATAACTGCTTAAAGAACTTTGTGAGTGTTGGGATGTTGTTTAATGTTATCTTCTTTAGTGACATTCCTTGTAACATTTAATACTCTTTTACGCTCAGTAGAATATTTAAAATCGGTAGAAGTTGTACCTAAAGGAATCAGAGTTTTTGCGGCTTCACGACGTTTGTAGGTACGAGCAGCTGCTATTGCCCGTTCTATAAAATCATGACCGAGTTGGGCAGATTCAGGAAATTCAGAGGGAATTTTGAGCCGCTCCCCGTCCATTAAGCTGCCTAAAGTGGTAGCATAAGCAAGCTTGTATGAGGTATTTGTACCTTTAAAGAGCGTTTCAAGGGAAGCAGAGGGAATTGGTTCTATAATATCGACTTGATGAACTTCTCCGTCTTCTTTTACAAAACAGGTTGCTAAACCGATGACAATGTAGTCATCTGCCGTTAGGTCAGGTGCATTGGAATAGGAAATTACTGTTGTCATAACAAATTTTGTCAAAACTTTACAAAGTCTAGAACAAGGTTTAATTCAAGCTTTTCAGGTGCAGCACTACCCAAATTTCTGTGAAAGTCCGGAGTTCTGAGTAATGAGTCTGTGGCAATTTCCGCAATCCTACTCATTCTTTATAAGTCAGACCTCTGTACTATCAAATCACTTGGATTCCGGAAAGGGATTGGTGATTGGGGACTGGGGACTAGGAAGTAAGTAATCTATAACCACTAACTACTAACCACTAACCACTAACCACTAACTCCTTCGGTCATTTTATCAAGTTGTAGCTCCTTCTAGTTGAATAATCTGAAGGATTGATAACTGCGGTATCTGGAATTGAACTTGGGGATGAAGTATCCATTACTAGATTGAAGCATCAATTATGTAAGATGCCTCGATTTGATGGAGAACCCCAAGGTCAAATGACTCCTCTAGGCATAAATTCTCACTTGTTAGGACAACTCAAGTCTAGCTTGGATGCTTGCGCCCAAGTACTCACAGACACCTTAACAAGTGACACAGGGGCAAAACCACAACCACAGTGAAACTTATAAGTTGATCTTACAAGAGCAAGCAGCTCAGGCAGGAAATTATGAACAGTCACTCATTCTTAGCTTCTGGTGACCAACAAAATCACCTCCACCCATTTGTACTCAGCCTAAATGCAGCCCGACAGCAAGAGGCTAACGGTAGAGACGAATCCTCTGTACGAGATAGCTACTTACGCTCGCGTGCTCTGGCAATGGCTCAACAAGGACAGCGCGTTGCAGCTATTGAGTTGTTGAATCAATTGATAGCTCGCCATCCCCTGAATGCTGTTGATTACAACAACCGAGGGCTGATTTATTTTCAAAGTGGTGACACAGAAAAAGCTCTTTGCGATTACAACACAGCCCTAGAACTTAATCCTAAATTAGCAAGCGCTTACAATAACCGAGCTAATTACTACGCAGCTTGCGGCAAATTAGAAGCAGCACTAGAGGATTACGATCGCGCGTTGGATTTGAATCCGGGTCACGTGAGAGCATGGATTAACCGAGGTATTACCTTCCGCGACTTGGGGCAATATGAGGAAGCAGTAGAAGATTTTGAGGCGGCTTTACTTTTTGGTGAATTGGAAGGGCATATTATAGCAGAGAGAGGCAGAACATATCATCTCTGGGGCGACTGGAATTGCGCGATCGCTGACTACCGTCGTGCTTTAACTTACCTACCTTCTTACGGTTCCCAAAATGCAGAACCGGGTATCCGTTTGCGCTTACAAGTTGAAAATTGGTTGGATGAGTTGTTGCACCCGCAGTATTTAAGATGGTAAATCTCTCAGGGTTGAAAAATAGCTAGAGGGTAGAAGCAACGAAACGTTCTTAGAAGTGACAATAAGCAGTGTTTTGCCATGAACTATGAGGATTTACCTTGGAGGGTCGAGCAATGAGAGTGACTTCACCATTCTTATCCAAAACCTATCCTTGGGCTTCAACAATATGACTAGGTGATGGAGAAATATTTCCATTTTTGAACTTTGAATTTTGAATTTTAAATTGATAAGTATTTTTTGGTTTTTGAGTAGAAGCTACATTTATCTCTGGGTTGGAAAGTGACACCCACCCAACCTGCACATCCTCAGACGCCAAAGTCTGATAAGGGCTGGGTGCAATTCCTCCACGTCCGGTTATGATAAATTCACTCTGCTGACCATCCATGTCCACTCTTTAACCAAAACGCCCGGAAGTATAATCGCGAGTGCGAGCATCAAGGGCATTACTAAATATTTGAGTCGTTTCTCCAAATTCCACCATCTGACCAATTCGACTTTCATCAGTACTGAAGAAAGCGGTAAAGTCAGAAACACGTGCTGCTTGTTGCATATTGTGAGTCACGATCGCAATTGTGAGTTCGTCACGCAAGCTGTGAATGAGTTCCTCAATCTTCATTGTGGCGATGGGATCGAGTGCCGAACAAGGCTCGTCCATCAACAAAACTTTCGGCTTTACAGCTAAAGCACGAGCAATACACAATCGTTGCTGCTGACCTCCTGAAAGTCCCAAAGCCGATTTGTGGAGTTTATCTTTTACCTCGTCCCAAATAGCTGCTCCTCTGAGGGCAGATTCTACAATTTCATCCAATTCTGCTCGCGGACGCCAGCCTGAAATTCTGATCCCGTATACCACATTATCGTAAATACTCATGGGAAAAAGGTTTGGTTTCTGAAACACCATACCTATTTGGCGGCGCAAACGGTTTAAATTGACACGAGAACCGTAAATATTTTGACTATAAAATTCTACGGAACCATCGACTTTTACGGGTCCTTCTAACTCGCTAATGCGGTTAAGACATTTAATAAACGTTGATTTACCACAACCACTCGGACCAATGATTGCGGTGACTTGATTCTCATAAATATCCATTGAGACACCTTCCAATGCCTTGGAAGTGCCGTAGTAGAAGCTGAGATTCCTGACTTTGATGGCTGGGCTTAACTTACTCATAGGATTTAGATACTACACAAAAAATCACACCACTTTTATAGTTTGCTTAAGCGTTTCTCTTTCTCGTAAAGACCCGCGAAAGAACGCTAATTATCAGAATCATCCCAATTAAGACCAGAGAAGTTGTCCAGACTAAGGCTGTTTTTTCTGGTGTAGGATCGTTATACAAATTAAAAATTAACACTGATAGCGACGCTGTTGGACTATTTAACTCGGTTGACCAATCTAAACTAAACAAGGATGTAAAAATTAAAGGAGCTGTTTCGCCCGCAGCACGGGCAACAGCTAGTAAGACGCCTGTCGCGATCGCAGGTAGTGCAGCAGTTATAACGACGCGAAATATAGTTTGGAAGCGTGTTCCCCCTAGGGCAGCCGATCCCAAACGCATGGGGGTAGGAACAAGTTTTAAAGCTTCTTCTGTGGTCAGTACAATAACTGGCAACATCAGTACTGCCAAAGCAAAACCGCCCGCGATCGCACTAAATTGCTTGGTCATTAACACAATCACACCAAAGGCAAATATCCCTACGACAATAGAAGGTACTCCTGTGAGAACAGAAGCCACGAAACGAACAATACGCCCTATTCGAGTTCCTTTTCCTATTTCTGACAGATAGATACCCGTCATGATCCCTGTAGGAACACTAAAAAGTGCAGCAATTGACACCATAATTAGAGTTCCAACAATTGCATTTCCAAAACCATCGTAAATGATTGGTGTTACAAACATCGATGGCTTGAGACTTTTTAACCCCCGCCCAACTATTTCCCATAACAGTGACAGTAAAGGAATCAATGCCAAAGCTGAGAGCAAGAATGCTACTACAGTCATTCCATAGTTAAATACTAGCCTTATTGGTGGTAGAGGACTATATATTTCTGCTGCCACTGATTTATTTATTTCAGACTCTTGATGACCGGTCATAACTCATTACGCCTTTTTATCTTGAAACTCCTCGGTAATTTTTGTGTTTTCCTTTAGACATATACCCTGAAGAAACTACTGTCAAGAGTTTAGCAATAAGTAGTTTATGTAATATCTGTCGCAAGTTTCTCATACCAATTTGAAAAAAGGAATTTTCAATCCAAAATCCACGCATTCAAATCCAAAATGGTATTACTTATTTTTGCTACCAACAAACTGTACAACTGCTAAAGCACAAATATTGACAGCTAAAGTTACAGCAAATAGAATCAACCCCAAATACGTTAAAGCACCAAGGTGTAGTGGATCTTGCGCTTCAGCAAACTCGTTGGCTAATACAGAGGGAATTGTGTAGCCCGGATCGAGGAGTGATGCACTAATTTGAGCCGAGTTCCCAATCACCATAGTTATAGCCATTGTTTCACCCAATGCTCTCCCCAAAGCAAGCATCGCTGCACCCACAATTCCAGAAAATCCAGCTGGTAGTACCACTCGAAAAATGGTTTCCCAACGAGTAGAACCCAAAGCCATCGACCCACTGCGTAATTCTTTTGGAACTACAAGCAAGACATCACGACTAATGGCTGCCATTGTGGGCAAAATCATAATTGCCAAGATAATCCCTGCTGTGAATAGGTTAAATCCTGCTGGACCTGGTGTGTTAAACAGTGGTAGCCATGCAAAAGTTGTAGATAACCAAGTTTGTAAGGGTATGAGCACAGGAATAAATACATACACACCCCACAAACCAATGATGACGCTGGGAATAGCAGCAATTAGCTCCACAATAAAAGCTATGGTTATTCTTGCTGAAGGAGGGATAAAGTTTTCACTTGTGACTAAAGCTACCGCTAATCCCACTGGTACAGATAGTAACATTGCGATCGCACTGCTGACCAGAGTTCCGTAAATGTAAGGTAATGCACCAAACAACAAGTTACCTGTATCCCATTCTTGACTCCACAAGAACCCCAATCCAAACTTTTGAATTGCAGGTAAAGCTTGCTGAAAAATTATCCAACTCATCCAAAACAATACAGCAACTGTCACGGCAGCAAATACATAAACTAGCCAGGTAAATACCTTGTCAATTAAGAAATTTTGACCGCTAGTCGCTGTAATGTCTATACTTTCATGAATTAAGTTTCGTTGATTGTTATTAGTTGGTTGTGAAGAATTAGCCATTACTAATGAGAAGATTTAATTTTTGTCATGACATATGGGTGAGCTATCAGTCCACCCATATCAAAAAACTGTTAGTGGTTAGTGGTTAAGAGCTACCAACAACTAACCACTAATTACTAATACTATTTAATAGCACTGTTTACAGTCTGTATTACCTTTTGTGCTGTAGACGGTGGAATCCGAGTGTAGTTGAGGTCATCATTAATTTGTTGACCGTCAGTTAATGCCCAGTTCACAAAGTTTTTCACAGCAGATCCTTTAGCGGCGTCAGGATAATTCTTATAAATTAACAGCCAGGTTAGACCGACAATGGGATAACCTTGTGTAGGATCGCCAACAAAAACTCGGAAGTTATCAGGGAAACTGACATTTGACAAAGCCTGGTTTGCAGACTGTAAAGAAGGAGCAAGAAATTGTCCTCCCTTGTTCTGAACCTGTGCTGTGTTGAGTTTGTTTGCCAATGCATAAGTATACTCAACATAACCAACAGACCCCCCAGTACGAGAAACAAGGTTAGCAACACCTGGATTTCCTTTACCTTTAAGAACATTAGTGATTGTCCACTTTGGAGCAGTTCCAGCACTAACTCTGCCCTTAAAATAGGGACTGATCGTACTCAAGTGATTGGTGAAAATAAAGGTAGTACCGCTACTGTCAGCACGAACAACAGGTCTGATGGGTTGATTTGGTAGATTTGCACCAGGATTGTCTGCTTTAATTTGAGGGTCGTTCCAGTTAGTGATTTGCCCGGAGAAAATAGCTGGCAAAGTCTTGCGGGACAATTTCAGATTGTTCACACCAGGAACATTGTAAACAACAGCAACAGCACCGCCTGCGGTCGGTACTAGGATCGCTCCTCTGCTAACTTTAGCTATCTCTGCATCTGTCATAGCAGCATCACTAGCACCAAAGTCAACAGTTCCGGCAATGAATTGGCGAATACCGGCACCACTACCAACACCTTGATAGTTAACACCTAGCTTTGGATACTTTTTCTTGATTTCACGAGCATAACGTTCGTACAAAGGAGCAGGGAAAGTTGCACCTGCACCACTAATAGTTTGCGCTTGAGCAGTTGCTGTGAAAGAAGATCCGACAGCAACAATAGCCGTGACAGCTGTAGCAGCAACTACACGATTCAAAACGGTAGCTGATAGTTTCATATCGCTAGGTTATTAATGATTATTTGTTTTTGGACAACACAGCCAATAAGCTACAATGATAATGGTTAAGAAATATATAAGAATAGTTAAACTTGAGTTTAAATCTTTTTAAATTTCTGTTTAAAAATCAGTGACCAGTGACCAGTGACCAGTGACCATTCAGCGATCGTCTACAGGCTGATTGCTATTTGCTGTTAACTGTTCGCTGTGAATTGTTGACTGGACGTTGTTCCATCGTTGTAAATAAATTAACTCTAATTCATTGCCCACTTTGGAAAAAAAGTCTATTTGCTGCAATTGTAAAACTACAAAAATTCGGAAAATTACAAAGGCAATAATTGCGAGGGCAATTCCAGTTGTGGATGTTATGAGTGCCTCTGCTATACCAACAGTTACAGCAGAGAAATCTGTTTTATTTATGCCTGTTTTGACGTGGCTAAAAGCAGCAATCAGACCATTTGCTGTACCTAAAATACCTAATAAAGGCGCGATCGCGATCGCACTTTCTAGCAACCGATTCCCTTTACGCATTTCCAAACATTCTTTATCGCAAGCAGCTTTTATCGCTAGGTGAAATGTTTCGGGTGTCGGATTCCTCAGTTTCAATGGCTCGACCAGAAAACGACCGATTGACAAATCTTTTGCACATAAAGCGATCGCTTCTGCTTCCTCTAAGCTTACCTCGGCTGCTGCCAGCACTTTCCGCACCAAGCGACGCTCTCGAATCGTCAACGTACACCAGAACCATGTCCTTTCCAGCGCACATACCAAAGTTACGACAGATAAAAACAACAGAGGCCACATCACGAGACCTCCTGCCAGGAAAGTATCGTATATTCCGGTCATACTCGATTCTATATAGCGCTTTACTGGTAAAAAATATGCATATTCTTACCAAAGATACATGAAATACTTTATATATAAAGTAAAGAAATGTCAAAGAAAAAATGAATTTTTATTTAAAATATCAGAGCTTTTGCTTGAAGCGTTGCGACAGACGGCAAACAAGAGGTAGAGAGCTGATAATATAAGAAACGCTTCACACTTCTTAAACAATGGCACGAGACTTACGGGGATTCATCAAACTCTTGGAAGAAAAAGGGCAATTAAAGCGAATTTCAGCCCCAGTCGATCCAGACTTGGAAATTGCCGAAATTGCTAACCGAATGCTGCAAAAAGGGGGACCGGGGCTTCTATTTGAAAATGTTAAAGGAGCTTCCTTCCCTGTGGCAGTCAACTTGCTTGGAACGGTGGAACGGATTTGCTGGGCAATGAATATGCAGCATCCTCTGGAGTTAGAGGAACTGGGGAAGAAATTGGCAATGTTGCAACAGCCAAAACCACCGAAAAAGATTGCTCAAGCAGTGGAGTTTGGGAAAGTTCTGTTTGATGTCTTGAAAGCAAAACCAGGACGCGACTTTTTCCCAGCCTGTCAGCAGGTAGTTATTCAAGGGGATGAGTTAGATTTAAATAAGTTACCTTTGATACGTCCTTACTCCGGAGATGCGGGCAAAATTATTACTCTGGGGCTTGTAATCACAAAAAACTGTGAAACAGGAACACCCAACGTAGGGGTGTATCGCTTGCAGCTACAATCTAAAAACACCATGACCGTTCACTGGTTGTCAGTGCGAGGCGGAGCAAGGCACTTACGCAAGGCAGCAGAACGTGGGAAAAAATTAGAAATTGCGATCGCATTAGGTGTAGACCCCCTCATTATCATGGCAGCAGCAACACCAATCCCTGTAGATTTATCAGAATGGTTATTTGCAGGGCTTTATGGTGGTTCTGGCGTGCAGTTGGCAAAGTGTAAGACAGTAGATTTGGAAGTCCCCGCCGAAATTGTGGATTTCTTCCTACCCATGGAAGCTTTGAGTTATAAAGCAGCTATTATATCCATTGATAAAGCATATCCGGGACAAGCAAGACGAGCAGCTTTAGCATTTTGGAGTGCCTTACCACAGTTTACATATACAAAGTTTGTAATTGTGGTAGATAAGACAATCAACATTAGAGATCCGCGTCAAGTGGTATGGGCGATTAGTTCCAAAGTCGATCCCTCACGAGATGTGTTTATTTTGCCCAACACACCTTTTGATACTTTGGATTTTGCCAGTGAGAAAATTGGTTTGGGTGGAAGGATGGGAATTGATGCAACAACAAAAATTCCTCCAGAAACAGAACACGAGTGGGGTGATTCCTTGGAATCAGATCCAGAAACAGCAGCAATGGTCGATAGGCGATGGGCTGAGTATGGTTTGGCAGAGCTACAGCTAGGCGAAGTCGATCCTAATTTATTCGGCTACGATTTTAAACAGTGACCAGTGACCAGTGACTAGTGACCAGTGACCAGTGACTCTCTCGTTCCCAGGCTGAGCCTGGGAATGCAGTTTACGAGGCTCTCTCTGCCTCGTTGTAGTGAATTGCTAGGGGCGCTGCAGCCTTATACCATTTCACCAAATGATTGCTACACACGATCCCCCTCTTAGCCCCCCTTTTTAGGGGGGCTAGGGGTCTCCTCTGGGGTTGGGGGGAGATGGGGGGATCGCATTTGTCTCAAAAATTTAGTGAAATGGTATTACGCCCTTCAAAAAAGACCACGATTACGAGGTCACCTCCTACTGATGGTGTCAGAAATCGAGCGCTGGGCTTACCGTTAGTATGTGGAACAGCATTTTAGCGTCCAGTCGATGGTGAATGGCGGAGGTAAGCATTGATTTCTTACATCAAGAAAATAGTAAGACAAAAACCTGAATCCATCACCCCTAAGTTAGATGAGAAAGCCATAAAAATGTATATATTTAAGGATTATTTAGAGATAAATTTTGTGCTAAAGAGAAGTAGAATTTCTAAATAGATAAATTTGAAAACTGAAGGTCTTACAATGTCCGACAATGAAACGAGATTCAGTGAGATTCTTCGCCAAAAGCTTATTAAAGACTGCACCTCTCAGGAATTGGTAGCTGCTTTGATGCTTCAGGCAAAATGCGATACCTTTAATGCAGAGCAGGTATTAGCGGATTTATATACATATCCTCAGTTATGGCAAAGTTTTTGGATGGGATCGATGCTACCACTTAACTCCCATCCTCCACTGCCCATGTCACTGATTATGCTGAGGGATCTTCAAGAATTTTGGCATGCTGATACACTTTACGTATTAGCGCAAAACCAAATGAGCATTACTCCACTTCAAGAGCTTGGTGAACAGTGGAACTGCGATACGTTGCAGGTGATTGATGGAGATAAAGCTCAAGCCTTGTTAGGGCTGTATCACGATACACCCCCTATTGCTGTATTTTGGTGGGATTGAAGTTATGGGATATAGTATTCACTACCAATTTAATGCTGGTAATCGCCCTATTAATGAAATCCGTTCTATTTTGCATTCATTACATCACCATGCACAACTACTTCCCTTTACATGGGTAGATGCTAATGTCACTGAGCTGGAAGGAAAAGACTGTGTTTTCAATTCTGAAAATGGAACATCTTTGCTCCTTACTCTTCAAGCCATTCAACATAATTTTGCTACAGGTGAATCTATATACCCTACTCATTTAATTGGATTTGAGACGCTTCCTAGATCTGGATGTGAAGGTTTAGTTATTTTTCTAGGACACTATTCTCATGATGAAAACTGGATGGCAACAGGACATTGCAAAACACAATTTGCATCTCAACCAGAATCTGGGGGGATCGCTAATTTTGTTCTGGCTCATACTCTAGTTGTTGAAATGTTAGATCGATCTCAATGTCTAGAAATTTTAGATAATGTTTTTGATGAAATTGGATATTGGCAACAACGAGACTTACACTGTTTAGTTGAGAGGGATTCAGTGCAATTCGTTCGTCAGGCGATTATACAATTACTGCCAAACTCATCATCTGACTTTATGCAAAAGCTACAGCGACAGCTCGATGAACTAGATGTGTAACTAGACCTAAAAGCTGTCAAGGTCTAGTTACCGCATTGGTAGAAGCAAACAGCAAGTCTCAAGTGACTTGCTCTATGCGCCGATTATTTTAGTTCGGTAAACAAGACTTAAAAACCTTCAATTTTACTTATGTGTTTGTCCAGGTATCAAGAATTGATTGCGATCGCTTTAGTACAAGCCGATCGTAGTGCTTATCGCACCTTGTCTCTCATCAGTCAGCGTATTTAGTACGATCTCTCACCTCAAGCATTCTACAAACATTCGTTTGGAGGTGGAGGGGGACGTTTGTCCAATTCAACAAGTGTGAAAATTTCATCATCTGGTAACTCTATCACCTCAACGCCTTTTGCGACTAACTGCTGTAAGGGCAAATTGAGGTAACTTTTAGCAAAATTTGGTGTCACTCTTAATTCAACACACCTTTGTGGTTGGTTGGGTTGACGACTCACAATCAGACTTTTAACTATACGTGTTGCTTACATTTACCCTAATATCAGCTAAACTTTATCTAATAGCTTACAAAAGGAGGCTGTATTCTTCTATCTAAATAACTTTAATATTCATCTCCTGATAGAGGAACTCTCTACAGTAGGTGTGATTTCTGTACCTATGCTGGACGAAGCAACCCGATTGGCTCTTTTCAAAGAAGCTCAAAGCTACATTTACACACCAAAAACTGAGGTTGTGGGAACGGGATCTCGCATTGTTAGACAACAATGTAGTTCATTTGATGCGTTTCCATCTTTATCATTGTATTTTAGATTAAAAGAATCATTTCAAGCTCTCATGGCAGAACAGTTAGCTACTGTTGTTCCCTATCCTTTCACGACCCCTTTAGAATTTAATAAAATGGTGCTACAAAAGTACGAGCCAGGGGAGTTGGGCATCACACCGCATCGGGATGGCTTAAGCGCAATTAACCTAGTAGCCATTTTTAATATTGCAGGAGCCGGACAATTTAGCTTGTGTGCAGATCGCTCTGGTAAAAGTTCAAGAAAAATTGACAGCACGCCCGGTCGTGTTATTTTCCTAAGAGCACCAGGGTTTATCAACTCCCTTGAGCGACCTTTTCACTCCATAACGAACATCAAGACAACCCGGTATAGCTTTGGTTTGAGACAAAAGGCATAATTGACATTGTGCAAACAAGATCGGACGAAAAGTTATACCCGACTCTTAGCCTGAATCCGCGCTCATTCTATTTAGCGGTGTTGGCTCAATCCCCACCCTACTTCATGGCGGAATGGAGCTACAACTTACGCAAAAAGCGTTTTTCATAGCTTCCCGAGTAGACTCCTTTCCTTTTCTGGAGAATTGGATTGCTGCTAACACCAGCGTTGAATTGTTAGAAGCAGAACAAGAGAAATTTGTCTTGGGAGTCAGTGAACCTTACCGTTATAATGATGTAGCTAATGAAACTCAGCATCAAAAACAGGCACAAATGGCGATCGAAAACTTTATTACGCAGGTGAATAATATTCATCTCAAGCAAGTACAAGAATCGAGTGTGAAGAAGTCACCCGAGCAAAAAACAGAGACATCTGAAGAGAAAACTTGAGATTGAGTTTTGTATATCTTTCAATATGAGGCAGAAGTCATAACATATTTTTGCTTGACTTGCAGCATGAGGGCTAATAATGGTATAGAGCAGTTATATTGATAGACAGGGGCTTAATGTGCCGATCCTTTCAAGCGATCGCGCTCTGGTTGTTCTGGCGTGCTCATCACGATTTGGGACAGAACTGGTCGCCAACGCTGCAAATTCGAGCAGGGCATACCTTAATCAGCAATGGAGTTTACCAGTACATTCGTCATCCCATGTACACGTCTGTCCTGCTGTGGTGTGTTGCTCAAGCATTATTGCTACCAAACTGGATTGCAGGATTTTCTGGACTGATGAGTTTCAGTATTGCGTGTACAACTCGAATCGATCGAGAAGAACGAATGCTGCTCGATCGATTCGGCGAAGAGTATGAAGCTTACAAGCAGTCCACAAAACGATTAGTGCCTTATCTGTTCTAGCTACTTCAAGATGGTAAAACTAGACAGTCTTCCTACTTATAATTTTTTCTACCGATTGATGCTTTCATTCAATATTCCAAGCAAACATTATTCACGGAATTTCAGATAATAATCCTACCTTTAATGAATTTTGGATGACAAAAACTTTACTCATTGTATGTAATGGAGAAATTTTTTAAAAAACTTAAAAAATCAAAAATCACTCGTCATATGGATAATATTCCAGTCATTGATTTTTCTCTTTTTACCAGTCATAATGCAATAGCTAGGCAAACTGTAGTTGAGCAAATCTATATAGCTTGCCATGAAATTGGGTTCATGTATTTACAAAATTTCGGCATATCTCAAGACAAAGTTGAGCAAGTATTCAGACAGAGCCAATACTTCTTCAATTTACCTTTGTCAATCAAGCAGCAGCTAGCTTGGAGTGATGAATTTAGTAATAGAGGTTACGTTGGTGTAGAGAGAGAACGCCTCGACCCTAACAATCCGGGCGATTTGAAAGAAGCTTTTAATGTAGACAAAGAATTTATTGCTATCAAAAAATTTCCACGGAACTTGGAATTTTGCACTTGCATTCTCACCTTTCACCAAGCTTGCACAAAACTTGCGAATCAAGTACTAGAAGCTTTTGCTTTGGCTTTGCAATTACCATTCGATTTTTTGGCCACAAACCACAACCAGCACAATCATACCCTACGCCTGCTGCACTATCCCCCATTGTCAAAACCACCATTACCAGGACAAGTTCGTGCGGGCGAACATTCCGACTATGGCAGTATTACCTTGTTGTTTCAGGATGAAGTTGGAGGTTTAGAAGTTCAGACAGCAACTGGTGAATGGATTGCAGCGCAGACGATTCCCGGTACTGTTATAGTCAATACTGGGGATTTAATGGCACGGTGGACAAATCACGTGTTTTGTTCTACTAAACATCGGGTGATGGTTCCTAATGATGGTAGGGTAAAGCAGTCAAGGTACTCAGTAGCGTTTTTCTGTCATCCAAATGACGATACGGAAATTGCTTGTTTAGAAAGCTGTCGAAAGGAATCGTTGCCGATTTATCCACCAATTAAGGCAGGGGAATACCTTTTGAGCCGTTTGCAAGCAACATATTAAACCCTTCTCTTGAGGAGAAAGCGAGCTTGCGAGCGATTATGGCGCTTACCGGAAAATTTTAGATGTGGAACTCATCTTCATAATTAGGGTCTTGAGTACCGAGCAGTTTGTCCCAGAGTGTGAAATACAATCCGTAGTGGACGGTGTACTTGCGATGATGTATCGAGTGATGCGTTGCACTGATGAACCACCTTCCGAACCAATGGCTCTTAAATGACGGGGGAAATAGCTCGAATCCAAGATGATTCAACATTGCCCATATCGTCATCGTCATGAGCAAGGCAACTAAGGTGATGAAATGGAGTGGGACTAGGAAGACTACACCTATAAAGAAGAGCGCCTGTACAATTGCCTCTGGCAGATCGAACGCGAAGGAACTCCACGGTGTTGGCTCTCCTGAACGGTGGTGTCCAAAATGCATCCATCTGAAAAGCAAGCGGTGGTGAAACATCCGATGCATAAAGTAAAAGTACGTATCCTGAAGGATGAGCACTGCCACAAAGCTGACTCCTAAATACCACAGTCCATACTCATATAGGTCAGTGTACAAGAGCGTTACTCCCAAATCGTATTCTGAGATGATGAACGCTGAACAAAAAGCAAAAATCACCGCTGAGAGAATCGATAGTTCAATATCCTTCCAAATCGACTGACTCAACGGTGGCTTTAAACGTAAACTCTGTTTGGCGAGAGATTTCCCTAGAATCGAATAGAAGAGCAAGTACGCTCCCCCTGCGATCAGAAAGTATCGGGCAAAAATAATCCCGAAAAAGAAAAACGAATAGAAGCAAAATGAGTGGTTCATCAATTTAACGTTTTCTCCTTGGAATAGAACATTTGGTATGATTTAAATTGAGCATAATTTTTCATCATAAGAAAAGCTAGAAACTCTATAGTGACCTCCTCTGTTGTCGAACACCCCGCTACCCAAATCCGAATCGGCAATGCCGACTTGTTTTGCACGAGCGTGGGAAAGACTCGCTCTTTCAACAGTTGAAATGCTAAAGTTTATTATGTTAATAAGTCCTCACTAATTGACGAAATGAAAATACAACAGATTTCATGTACGTGAGGTACACCCATTTGTAAGGGCTTTCCGGACGGAAAGCCCCTACCAAGGTTCCTCACTGACTTGCAAACTGCTATAAAACTTGAAAACATTCCTTCTTTATAGTTGTAAGCATACATAAACTTATGCACTTCAATAACGCATCGGCGATCGTCCTGTAGAGAGAGTTAATCGGCGATCGCATCTTCGAGATCCACTAAAACAGCATAAAAAAGCCAAGTAGCCCACACTTGTAATTTGATACCATTAATAGAACTAGTCTACAAATAAGACAATCCCAACAAACGTTTTACAGTGTGAAAAGCCTCTTTAATTCTCCATCTTCGTCGATATTCGGGCGGCGCTCAAGACATTGCAAAGTAAGGAACTTTCAGGTTGGTAGCCAGAGACTTTTCAATCTGCTGAGGCAAAGCTTTGAGATCTGCCTGCTTAGGCAATTATTCCAGCAGACGCGATCGCGCGTGCCATTTTGTTTGCGATCGAGCAGCCAGCTGAGGTGGATGTCAATGAAATCATTGTTCGACCGATCGGACAGAGCGGTTAAGCGCCGTCTGATGCAAAACGCTAATGGGGAGGCACTTGAGGATGGGTTTAGTTGTACGGAGGCAACCATCAAAGGCGTATATGGAGTAGAAGCCACCGGCTATCGATTGACAGGAGTTGGTAGCTATGTCCCTTTTGGTGTAGCAAACTGGCGTAACTTCGATGGCAACGGCAATTTTACTGGAGTAGGCATAAACAATGTTAACGGCACTTTCGCCAATGTGAATTATCATGGTACTTATACAGTCAACCGGGATTGCACTGTTGAAATCGACGAAGTGGTTATTTCAACTGAAGGAGTAGTTCGCAACTTATCTGAATCTGGCATTATTGTTGACAAAGGTAGAGAAATTCTCGCATTACAAACATCTCCTGACGACAATATTGTCTCTAGTGTTTTGAAGAAAGTTCGGTAAAGTTATTAGCTGGACAGTGCAAAGTTCTCTTTAAAGGTAAGGCACTTACGAGTCATAAAATATACCGCCCTCGCCCAGCCTGAAAGGCTGGGCACCAACACTAATAACCGTCTTGCACACCCGATAACGAGTACGGCAGGACATTTTATTTTTTGGATCTCCCTTAGGGAAATGGTTTATTGATATTTACTATGGAGCAATATAGTTTTAAAAAAGAGCATCCGCGTCATCCACTTTATGTCAAAAACAGTGTATGTCCCATGCAATTGCCGTCATGACTAAAATGTCTGGGACGGAGCGAAGTCTTGCTCCCCCATCTCGTGTAACTATTGAGTATGCAACAAGTAAAGAAAACTTAAGACCAAAATAATCAAGCTAACAATAGCTTGCAAGAGCCTGGTCTTAATTCTTTTAACTTGATAATAACTCAGAGCAAGTAAGTGTTGTTCTCGAGCTGTTGCCCTTAGTTCTGGTAGTACCACGGACCATACAGAGAACAGCCCCAACCATCCCCGTTGCCGAATTGCATCTTTACTCATATCGCTAAATAACATTACAATTTCATGACCGTACTCGGCTCGAAAGTTCTTTGGATACACGAATAGCGACAATCTGTAGAAGCGAACTGAAACCAAAAGAGCTAACTTTAACAGTGACATTGCCTAACTCCTTTCGTCAACGGGTAGGATTGAGTAACTGTTTTGCATGAGCCATGTCTACCAAATTGGCTAAACGCTTAGCTTCTAGCGTAATGACTTTTCGACCCAACTCAGTTAAACAGTAATAGCGTCGTCGCTCGTCATCAAGTTGTGGATCGGGACGTTCCTCTGATTCAGCAATCAGTCCGTCTGCTAAAAGACGTTTAATTGCCCCGTAGAGAGTGCCTGGACCAATTTTGACTCTGCCATCCGTGCGAAAAAGTACCTCCTGCATGATGCCGTATCCGTGACGTTCGGCATCTGCTAGGGATAGAAGGATATGGAAAACTGCTGGCTTCAGAGGTAAAAAATTATTCGGATCGCTGTTGGCGTTCATCTTTTATTTCTACACTTCTACTCTATCAAACTTAGATATATCATACTATAATATATCGAAGTACGATATACTTTAAGGTGAAGACATGATTTTTATCTATTTCTTGCTCGCGGGCAGTGCTTGCAGTTTCTGCTGGGCTGTTTTCGATATTTACCGCGTTCTCAAACATCATCGGGCAACTCAAAATGGATTTGATTGGCCACCAACTGCCAGTGCAGGAGTTAGGCTACCAAGTAGACCTCCATCAGGTACTGGTACGGCTTTTGCTCTTCCGGAAATAGAAGGGAACTCTTGCTCTCGCGTTCCCTAAACAGAATGTATAAGTAGAAAAACGTCATTGCCACTTAAACCGCATTGCAGCCCAAAAAATCTTTGAAAAGATACTTATATAATTCTTGAGAAAGGTTCGTCAACCCTGTGGGTTTGCTACTGTTATATAGCACGCTTAAGTGATTTATCAAGTCAAGTGTGAATGAGGTTGTGGTTTTGAAATCCCAATTAACTAATCATCGGGTTGATTTACAAGATGGCACTATTTTTTATCAGCAAAGTAGGTTGGAGTCGAGTTCAATCCCCATCTTATTTCTACATGGATGGGGAATCTCTACTGAGCCTTATACTGAAGTGCTGAAACTCCTAACACAGCAGCATACCATAATTGCTCCTGACTTGCCCAGTTTTGCAAGATCGACTTACTCCGAGCTAATTCCCGATTACGTTAGCTATAGCAAATTTCTCCTTTCATTTCTGGAAGTTTTGGATTTACAACAATTTCATATAGTAGGACACTCATTAGGTGGGGGTATTGCCATTACTTTATCTACACTTGTTCGGTGAAAAAGTCAGAAGTGTAATTCTGGTAGATAGTACCGAGATTCCCACACCATCTATACCGGAGATGATACCGCGAAGGGCAATCGAAATGACGGTTCAAATGTTTCTTCCAAGACCTAGATTGAAATTAGTTGATATTCCTTTGGTTTTCTCCTATAACTTGTTATTCAATACAGGAAATGTCATTCAGGGATTGCTAATTTCTCTATACGAAGATATCAGCTATCTGCTACCGAAAATCCCAGCACCCTGTTTGTTATTATGGTCAGAAAAAGACCTAGCTACGCCATTAAATAACGCTCAAGAAATGGCAGCAATTATTCCCAACTCTAAATTAATTACTGTAGAAGAAGGTTGGCACGAATGGGGACTCTGGTATCCTGAGAAATTTACATCACTCATACTGGATTTTATTTGTCAACTCGAGCAATATTGATACAGTGACCTCTGTGACTGTACCTCAAGAAAATGTTACTTTCTTCTATCACCATGTCTAACTCTCCTAATGTCGCACAAGTTTTTAACATCTTTGCCGACTTAACAAAGTCCCTTAAGGCATTTATAAAAACAGACGACTTGAGAATTGTGTTTGATAGCATTCGGAACAAGTTAAAAATCAGTAAATTTTGTCAATATATCTTTGGATAGAAAAAACTGTTTGTAGCAATGATAATCGTGCCGGAGGAGAGGAGGCGAGTGTCGCTCGCCTCCTCCCTTACCCCTTTATTTGATTATCATTATCAACAAGTTTTTGGAGAACATTTATATTCAAACAAAATCATGTTTAACTCAGGAAGGACAAGTAGTTGAGCGATCGTAGTCACCGTGAGCAGTAGCCGAAAAACTAACCGAGATCATGCCAAAAAGACGCAACGACCGATGGTGGAAGATGAAGTTATTGCTTCTCAATTAGAAGCATTAGTTACACCAGCCATCACCGCACAAGAAAACTACTACCGTCAACTGGGACTAAGAGACAGAATTCTCAACTTACCGTTTATGGTAGCTGCGGTGCTAACTTTACTGTGGCGAGACGTCGCGGGAGTCACAGAACTGACAAGAATGTTATCGAGAGAAGGTTTTTTATGGTGTCAATCTAAGACTGTAAGTCAACAAGCAATCTCTCAACGATTTTTGAGTTTTCCAGCCGAATTATTTGAGAAAGTCTTTAAAAATTTATTGCCGAGTTTAAGAACTGCTTGGCATAGCAGAAATAAACGACCTCTACCAGAAAGTATTCAGTTCATCATTACCGCATTTCCAAAACTTTGGATAGTAGACTGTTCAACCTTAGAAGCATTATTTTGTAAACTTAAAAGCCTAGAAGAAGTTCCCCAAGGGCAATTAGCGGGTAAAATGGGAACAGTGATAGATTTAATAACTAGACTACCAGTAGAGATTTGGTTTCAGGAAAATCCGAGAGCTTCTGATACTAAGCTTGAAGAAAATATCTTACACTTGGTCACAGCGAAGACGTTACTTTTACTGGATAGAGGATTTTATCATTTTAGCTTTTGGCTCTCCTTAATTGAACAAGAAGTTCACTTTA
Source organism: Scytonema hankhaensis NUACC26 (assembly GCF_045865695.1). Lineage (NCBI taxonomy): Bacteria > Bacillati > Cyanobacteriota > Cyanophyceae > Nostocales > Scytonemataceae > Scytonema > Scytonema hankhaensis. The sequence continues at coordinate 39,569 of NZ_BAACAP010000253.1, read as the reverse complement.
TTACTCGTTTGAAAAAGGGGGCATCCATTAAAGTTGAGCAAGTATTTACAGATAGTTATGCTCTCAAAGACCGTTTGATACGTTTAGGGTCTGGCACTAAGAAAACTCCATTTATTACCTTACGTTTGATTGAAATACGTTCGGGCAAGACCTGGCATTCCTATTTAACAAGCGTACTTGAACCGACTGTTTTACCTCCTTAGGTGGTGGTAGATTTATATCGGAGACGTTGGCGAATTGAAGATGCTTTTAATACTGTTAAACGGCTTTTGGGTTTAAGTTATTTATGGACAGGCTCTCTTAATGGTATTCAGCTACAGATTTGGGGCACCTGGTTATTTTATGCCGTATTAGTAGATTTAGGTGATGCCGTAGCTGATGAACTATCTTTACCTTTTGACCACATTTCTTTGGAAATGATTTATCGTGGTCTTTATCATTTTTCTGTTGCACATCAAAAAGGTCTTGCTTCTGACCCAGTTAAATATTTTGCTGCTCCTGAAAATCAAGATTTAGGTATTGTTAAACGACAGCGAAAACCCAACGTTAAGTTAATTGTTGCACCATTCCCTGACAAACAGCGAGGCTCTGACCAATTTTTCTTTCAACCATCTTCTAAAACTCCCTTGACAACTGCGGTACAGGCTTAACTTGTGACCAATGGCCAGGATTGTACCCGGTTGCATATAGCGAGCGCTCGCCATGTCGAGTCAGCATTTTTAGCAGTTGGTCGATTGTGTTTGGATGTAGACATGGACAGTTAAAAAGAAGCAGGAGCAATGTGAACCACTCTCTTAAGATGCCCATGTCTCTCATCGTTCTAACTAACCAGTGACATATATGGTACTTGCATCGGTCACTGGTCACTGGTCACTGGTCACTGGTCACTGGTCACTGGTCACTGGTCACTGGTCACTGATTACTTGATTTGTCCTCGCTTGTTAACTTCCGACCAATTCACCACATTCCACCAATTCTCTAAATACTCAGCACGACGATTGCGATATTTGAGGTAATATGCATGCTCCCACACGTCATTACCTATAATTGGATAAGAGCCTTCGGCAATCGGGTTGTCTTGATTAGGTGTCGATACAATTTGCAGTTGCCCTTGGGCATTACGCACTAACCAAACCCAACCACTACCGAATTGCTTTGTTCCTGCTTCGTTAAATTGTTTTTTAAAAGCATCGAAACTACCAAAAGTTTGATTAATTTCTGTTGCTATTGCGCCTGTTGGTTCCCCACCACCTTGAGGACTCATAAGTTGCCAAAAAATAGTATGGTTGAGATGTCCGCCACCATTATTGCGTACTGTGTTACGAATATCTTCAGGAACATTGTTCAGATCGCGCAATAGAGATTCTACACTCCTGTTTTGCAATTCTGGATGTTTTTCCAATGCATCGTTCAGGTTTTTGACGTATGCTGCATGGTGCTTGTCGTGATGCAGTTTCATAGTTTCTGCATCAATAACTTTCTCTAAAGCATCTTCAGGATAGGGTAATGGTGGTAACTTTGCGGGAGTTTCTAGTTCGCGATCGCTATAGGCTACAGGAAGATTTTGTGTGGTTTGAGCTGGTGTTGCTGTTGATGTCTCTGTAGAAGACGGTGATTCAGCTGTTGGTGCTGTTGGTTGACAAGAAGCGAGTAGTGCAAACAGCGAGATTCCTATCAAAAGATAACTGATTTGTTTCCACAAAAACCTCACCATATTTAAACTCCAAATCTTTATATTAATACATTTTTTGTTGTAATTAGGATATCGCTCAGTATATAGCAGTCCTAAATCATTTATAAACAATTTTAGGTACTGTAGGTAGGGCTATGCCGCACATTCGCTCTTGGTGGCCTGTCTTCCCTACCTACTTGTATTTTATAAATCAAAGCGCATCTTTGTGCGTGCCCAAAGGAGTGGCGTTGGGCATTACCTACCAAATGAGTTCCTGTGTAGCAACTACACATACTTTCAGCATTTGTAAAATACAGTTACTACCTCTTCTTTTTCTTCTGCTTGCCCTTTGAAGAATTATTTTTATCAAACAAATCTGCTGCTTGCATAAGCGGAGACTTACGCTTCTTAGGTAACTTTTCTAGTTGTATCTCAGGTGGATCGGAAGGTCTTGGATTTGGCAAAAATGGTGGTTCTTCCTCATCTTTAAATTGATTGTAAAAAGACTCAAGATTCCCTTTACCCGGTTCAGTTGCAAGAGGTGTCACTTTTTCAATACTGCTTGCAAACAAAGCAGCTTCAGCAGTAAAATCAGTCTCAGACACACTATCGGGTGGTAACCAGCGATGCACAAAATCTAACTGCCACAAGTACTTATCAAAAAACTCAATCATTTTTTGTTTAAGTACATTTGTCACAGCAATTGCTTGCTGATGTACTGCTTGTTCAATGACTTGCTTATTTAATAAAAAGTCGTAAACATAGGGAATTCCCCAAAGAACTGCTGCTGCTTCAACCTGACTATCAGATAATAAACTCTCAATTAACTGGGCTATGTGTTTGTCCAGTATTTCTTCAGAAAAATTAAAGAATCGAGCGGGATATCCCAACTCAGTAGATGGTAACTCTCGTGAATTCAGAAATTCAAAAACAGATCCCCAAATTCTTTGGCTTGTAATAAAACTGACTTGTTTTTGAACAGACATATAAATAGAAAATGCCAATGACAAAGCACGTAGGTTCTCATCTCGTTTTTGCTCTTTTTTAAAATCTGTAAAAAATTGTTGATTAACTTCTATTTCTTTAGTTAAGTTACGACGAACTTCTGCAATCCAGAGTTGAGGCGCTTCTGTAATATACTCCTTTACCGCATCCCCAAATGCATCCCAATCAACAGTTTTACCTTGTTGCAACTGTCGATAAGCTTTTTCCATAAGATCGATGAGGATGACACTGGCTAGTTCATCTTCTGTCCCAGGAATTATTTCTCGTGAATTTTTGATTGGCTGATAAGTACTCTTGCATAGATCGACAATTTCCCGTGTTGCACCATAAAATCGTAAATATTCAATAACGGAAGACATCATTGTATCGATGCTTCTGGCAGGATCGTTCTTAAACCGTTCGAGACAGCAGCTTAAGAGTTCTGGTTGATTGGAAAAAAGGTAGTACTTTATTTGTAGGCTATCCAGGTATTGGAATTCTCGAGCATAAAGTTCTGGCTGTTGCTGCTGCACTTTTTCCATAAGCGCTAGAGCATCTGAAATGAGATTATTACTACCCATCTCATCCACAAGTTCTATGAGCAATATTCCCAAATCGCATTCCTCGATCGCTTTTGATGGAATTGGGTGTTCTAGCGCCTCTACCATCAATAAATGTTTGTCTTTAGCAGAAGCAGCTTCGTAGTTCTCGTACCACTGTTGAGTATTGGTCAAAATTAAAGACATAATGTAAAAGGATAAAGGATAAAGGATAACAAGATTTACCTTTCTTTGTTTCAAAGAAAATGAATATCAATCTCCAAATTTGTTGATGTACTTACTTTACACTTCATCCTTCACACTTTATCCTTTGGTAGATTATTTTTTTCGCACCTTTCCAGGGAAACTGAAATTCAAGAATTTCTCACTCGTATACACACGATATCCAGCTATTATTAAAATGGCACCTGCAAGGATAGCTAACAAAGGTATTGGTGCAAAGGCTTTTTCCGTGAACAACATAATTGAGATTCCCAAGCCCATCAAAAGCCACCCTACATTTTGATTGATACGAGGCAAAGATAAAGCTCCCACAGCCACAGCGCATAGTATAACACCAGGAAGGCGCATTTTAATACCAATGGGCATATTCGCTGCTAAAATCAATACGCCTAAAAGCATCACCATTATGCCTACAAATTTATTAGAACGCTCCATAACAGATGGCTTGGAATTGACCAACAATTCTACCTGAATCACTGTAGGTAAGTGGTTCAATGCAGTTTTATCGGATTGGGCAACCGCACTCTGTTTATTCAAAAACAAAAATGTTACGTTACCTCCAGACCCCAGATCGATTTTATCGCCAAAGTTGAGCTTGTGGCGCTTTCCTGACTTTAACCTAATGTTATTGACAAATGTACCATTAGCACTTCCCAAATCGACAAGATAATATGTACCTTTTTCTACATTAAGTTCCGCATGAAGACGAGAAACAAAGTCAGCATTTGGCAAGTTAACAATGTTGACATCTGGTACTATCTGGTCTTTTGGCTTACCAATACGAAGTACAGTAAAATTGAGTGGTAAGTCAAACGAAGTGTTCGTTTGAACATGAAAAAGCTCTAAACTTAGTCCTGTAGGCTGTGCTCTAGTTGTGTTGTGCATAACTTGTTCTACGGCTTCATGCATTAATTCATTTAAAAAATGGTAATTCTTGTGTCTCAATTGTAATACTTGTACTGCTTGTGAATTATTATGTTTAGGTAATTTATTGTAGAAAATACGCAAAGTTCAATACCTTGTTAAAAAGCTTGCGCCAAGAGATTCTGAGGAGAAATGCGTAGACTATTACAGCCTAAGTTTTATGAAAACTTGATGTAGACAAAGTTTGTATAAATCAAAACTCATGACTTTATAGAGGGCGCAAGTACATATTCGTTAGCAAGCGATCGGTTTGCTCATCTCCCTCTGAGACCCCACCTCGATCCGGTGGTTCTACCTGGGAATGCGCGATTGGGAGACTCCGCCTTCCGTACTCAACCTGTTACGCGAGGCAGAGAGAGCCTCTAGAAATGCATTCCTAGGCAGAGCCTAGGAAGGAGAGAATGAGGGGTATACCCAGTTGACCAGCTGTATCTTTAAAGAAGTCGGGGGTCTGGTAGATGCAAGCCGTTACTATAAAAACACATTATATCAATCAGTTAAACGTATATTAGATTTAGGATTTACCATTAATGAAGCGATGGGGTGACTCAAGTGCAAAAGCAGAAAATTTCCGTCAAAGCAAGTCAATTTACAGAATCAGTCATTCGTGAAATGACCAGAATAGCGTTGCAACACGATGCTGTAAACTTGGCACAGGGCTTTCCTGATTTTCCCTGTCCAGAAGAGTTAAAGCAAGCAGCTTGTGAAGCAATTACAGCAGATATTAACCAGTATGGCATTACCTGGGGCGATCGCCCTTTCCGTCATGCCTTGGCAGAAAAAGTTCGTTGGTATCTGGGTTTAGATATTGACCCCGAAAGACAAATTACAGTAACCTGTGGTTCTACAGAAGCAATGGCAGCCACAATGCTTGCTACAGTAAATCCAGGTGACGAAGTTATTATCTTTGAACCTTATTACGAAAATTACGGACCCGATGCAATCATAGCAAGTGCCACCCCCCGTTACGTGTCCCTCCATCCACCTAACTGGACATTTGATGAAGTTGAACTGCGTCAAGCATTTAGCGATCGCACAAAAGCTATCATTATTAACACACCCCACAATCCAACCGGAAAAGTATTTAGCCGTGAAGAGCTAACTTTAATTGCCGAACTTTGCCAAAAGTGGGACGTACTAGCATTTACTGACGAAATTTACGAGCACATTCTCTACGATGGCAACCAGCACGTTGCAATGGCAACCTTACCGGGAATGGAAGATCGCACAGTCACCATTAATAGTTTATCCAAAACCTACAGTGTAACGGGTTGGCGCGTTGGATATATCATAGCAAATCCAGAATTAACTGGAGCCATTCGTAGAGTTCATGACTTTCTGACTGTAGGTTCCCCCGCCCCCCTACAACGGGCTGGGGTAGCAGCAATGAAACTTCCCATTAATTACTATCAAGAACTAGCAACCCGTTACCAGGAAAAGAGAAACAGCATAATTCAGATTTTAGACAAAGTGGGAATGCCTTACTTTATTCCTAAAGGAGCATACTACATTTTTTCAGATATAACTTCCTTTACTAACAAAACCGCTATGGAATTTGCTACGTTTTTAATTAAAGAAATTGGAGTGACAGTGGTTCCAGGTTATAGCTTTTTTTCCACACCAGAGGCTGGACAAAAATACATTCGATTTTGTTTTAGTAAAAAACTAGAAACTTTAGCCGAGGCAGAAAATCGCTTACTGAAATTACGAAGCAGTATTACGTAAACTCCATTCTCTCTAAGGGTTCGGGGTTGGGGATGAGGGCAGTTCAAAAATTAAAAGAAGAGTGGGACATTAAAAAACTTCAAAATTGTGAATGACAGCTATTCACAATGTTTGGGGACTGCTTTCCACATTAGCGAGCTTGGCTGGACACATCAACCGATCTCATTGGGACAAGGTTCGCTAGAAAATGAAGGAAGCTATGCTTTTACCACTTACCGAAATCGAAAAGTGCAAACGCGAAAGATAAATGGGTATGATTTCAACTCAAACTGCGCTATTTCCTTGAACCGCTTCAATATTTGTAGTAGCAGGTACTGAATCAGAGTTCTGACTAACTTTCATCCTCACCCAGAACGCTACAATCAAACCAGAGCCACGAAAAAGTCAAGGTGTTCAAAGATTATGGTAGCCATCACCCAACAACCCCAAAAACTGACCGTTGAGGAATATCTCGAATGGGAACAGAGTCAAGACGTTCGCTACGAATATGCCAACGGCGAAGTTTTTGCCATGACTCTTGGTACAATTCCTCATAATGACATTGCTCTAAACCTTTACAGAGCCTTGTACCCTCATCTGCGTTCGAGAGGTTGCCGGGTGAATGTGTCAGATGTGAAAGTACAAGTCAGTCAAGAGAGCCAGTACTACTATCCTGATGCGATCGTCAGTTGCGACCCTCGAGACCTCAACGCCCGCAAATTTATTCAATTTCCCAAGCTGATTGTCGAAGTCCTCTCCCCAGATACCACTTTGCAAGAGTATATCTTGATTGACTCTGAAAAAATCTCCGTCGAGCGTTACTCTCGGGGAGAGGGTAGAATGTGGCTTTACTATCCCTACACTGCTGGAGATATTATCACTTTATCAAGTATTGAATTTGAATGCCCTATTGAATTGCTGTATGAAGGTGTTGTATTTGGAACCGAGGAATAAAGAAACATACACTCACTCATTCTTAGGAAAACAGCACCTGAACTTTATCGTTATAATCTATACATTAAGCTAAAACATAAATTCTCCGGAAATCAGCACTAACATGAGTCGAGAAGCCTTTAGCCCAGATGGGCTTCTTCTCGCCAGTGGAGGTGAAGACAAAACAATCCGGATTTGGAATGCTCGCACGGGAGATTTGCTTTATACTTTTCAACACAAAGGCGCGATTAACTGTCTTGCTTTTAGCCCTGATGGCAAAACTTTGGTCAGTGGAGGTGATGACAAAATAATTAAAGTTTGGGGTATGTCTTGCTGATTTGATTATCTATTCAAACATTTGCTCAAAATGTCATTGGTTATTGGGGGAATTGCACTGATGACTTGAGAAAGGGCGAAAATTATTTCTGCAATCGACAAAGTTTTAATGTCAATTACAGCAAATCTAACGCTCTCGCTCTTTCAGACGTTGAGCAAGTTGACAGTCCTCAAAGCTAAACGCTTCTTCATCTAGAAAACTGGAGATTGCCATTTCAATTGTAGCTTCGAGGGAACATTCAAGTGAGAGCGGACTTTTTCAAGAGTGCAGCTTTGATATAATCAGGTAGGTCGTTGACAAGCCTTGCGATCGCTTCTGGAGAAAGGTGTTGAGTCGTGAAGGTTTGATTCATAATTCTTTAGGGAATGTCAATATGGTAAGTGTGTTCGCATATAAATGTTATAGCAGTCCTAAATCATTTGTAAAATCCTCTCTTTCTTAACCTCTGAGTCCTCTGCGCCTCTGTGGTTCCTTAAAAAAGTAATTTTCACGATTTCAATAGGATTGCTATAGAATAAGTTTAATAGGAGTTAGAAAATGTCAAAAATCACAAAATCAATTGTATAACAATGCCAGCCATCGTTAAATTACAACTCTCCATGGAAGCTTTAGCGTCAGTCATATCTTCCCTTAACTTAGAAGAAAAACGTCAACTTCAAGAGATAATTGAGCAACAAATTTTTGAAGCCGAAGAAGCCCTGTATGAAGATGATGCAGAAACACAGGCAGAAATTCAAGCAGTTCGCGCTGAGTATGCAGTTGGTGAGTACATGACTATAGATGAATATCTTGCTAACCGCTCAAATCAAGCATTATGAAGTGTACTCTCCTTTGCAAATACCAATCTCACACTGGGAAATTGCCCAACAATCCCAACCAAACCTCTACCAATAATGGTCAGAAAAAACATTCACGCATCCGAACGAGGAGCGTTTTGACTTGACTCTCAGTTAGCTCCAAGCAATGAACTAGCTCAATTTTCACTATCCGGGCGTGCCATATGGAATTTCAATCGGTGGGACGCGATATCACAGCCCTCAAGCAAACCGAAGAAACACTTTTTCAAGAAAAAGAATTAGCCCAAGTGACGTTGCAATCGATCAAAGATGCGGTTATGACCACAGATGCGGTTCACACAATTGAATACCTCAATCCGGTTGCAGAATTTCTGACCCAATTTTAGAGCGAATTACGGCACTAGGGATTGATTACGCACAGGGCAGGGCTATGGCATTGCAGCACTTCGCCCGTTGGTAGCCAATGATTGACCCGAATACAAGCAATTTGACAATTCCTTAGTTTAAATTTATTTAAGATTTGTGCGCTCGAGCAGCCCTGATTGTTTACAAACATAGCTTGATTGTCACGAAAACATTACCAAAAATTCAACTTAAGCTTACCGTACATTCTAATATAATGACTTGTTCTACTAATCTCCTTACTTTAAGGGGAGATTTTTACCTTGAATTAGCAAGCATTTGTCATATTGTAATAGAAAAAGCACACTTAATTGTGTGAAATTATCTATGAAATCCCCATAAATTTATCGAGAAAGTCATGTTTAAAATTCTGTCATAATTCCCTGATTGACTTTTCAAAAAAACACCATTAATGTACGAAATAAGTCCACTAAAGGAGGAACTTACGTATGATGATGATAATGAATGAAAACATGACTGCTGAAATGCAAACTTGCATGCAGGCTTGCATGGACTGCCACAAAATGTGTATGGAAACCATGACTTACTGCATGACAAAAAGTGACAAGCAAATGGACATGGGCATGATGAGCATGATGCGTGATTGTTCTGAAATGTGCATGATGGCAATGAACATGATGATGAGTGGTTCTGAGTTTATGCATCGTACCTGTATGCTTTGTGCTGAAATGTGCGAGAAGTGTGCTATGATGTGCGAACAAATGAGCGACGATTCCAAGATGATGGAATGTGCAGCTGCTTGCCACAAGTGCGCTGAAAGCTGCAAGATGATGGGAATGATGCACGTTTAATTCTTTCGACCTAGCAGAAGGTTATCTGCAACCTAATATTCAAGCGCCCAGGCTGTTTTGGTCTGGGCGCTTGACGTTTTGTGAGCGATCGCAATTTTATCTTAAAATTGTTATTTGTTAGTAGATAGTAGTTAGTGGTTAAAACTCCAGACTGTGCGTCATCAAACAACTAACTACCAACCACTAACCACTGACCCTAAAAATGAAACATTTAAAATCTCGTTCTCAAGATTTGAGAAACCTGTTTGAAAATAACATTACCATTGAATACGTTGCTGAACCCCTCAAAGCAGTTCCAGCAGATGCAGATGTAGCAGAAGTATGGCATTGGATGGTCGTGCAAGATTTTGATGTTATTGGAGTAGAGTCAGAAGGTGCTGTTAGTGGTTACATAGAACGAAACAGTCTGAAAGCTAAACAAGGTAAGTGCAGCGATTACCAACAAGTTTTTCATCCAAAAGAATTGATTGCTATTTCTACCCCTCTCATGAAGTTATTACCTATCCTGCGACAAACTTCCAGACTTTTTGTGTTAGATTGCAACAGAGTCAGTGGAATTGTTACCTATGGAGACTTGCAAAAAGCACCAGTCAGAATGCTCCTGTTTGGTTTGTTAACCCTACTAGAGATGAATCTACTTCGTTTGGTAAGACGTTACTATTCCCAAGATTCCTGGAAACAAGTGCTAAAATCAGAGAGGTTGGAAATTGCTAGAAGACTGTGGCAAGAGAGTCAGGCAAGAAACGAAGCGACAGACTTGCTTGATTACATTCAATTTTGTGACAAGCGAGAATTAGTTTTACAGCAACCAGAACTTCTCAAACAGCTTGGGCTGAAGTCCAAACGTTCTGGAGAGCGTTTTTTAAAATCCGCCGAACACTTGCGAAACCGATTAGCTCATGCTCAAGATTTAGTTAGTGGTTCTTCTTGGACAGAGTTGATATCTTTAGCAGAAGCCATGGAACAGTTGTTAGTTCGATGCGAAGATGTTGAATAATTTTGTCATTTGTCATTTGTCTTTGGTTACTGGTCACTGGTCACTGGTCACTGGTCACTGTATACTGTGGTATCCAACCGTCTACAGTTGTGAAATAGCGTACTGCTTTGCAATGTAACGATGCTGCGGGACTTGACCAATGTTCGACTCTGGCTGGAATGTGGATGTAATCTTGCGATTGAACTAAAAGCTGTACCTGACTGCCATCAGGACGTACAAATCCAAAAATCATTTCCCCTGCCAATATGTATAGGGCTTCAGGGGCAGTGTGTACGTGGTAACGATTATACGTGTTGATTAACATCTGAAGTTGGGATAGCCCAGGATGCATGGTTAGTAGGTCACTCCAAAGATAGTTTCCTTCTTTTTTAAGAAATTCAAAAAGACTGTCATGAATTTCTAAAATATAATCTTTCTCTCGAGCGGTGAGGATTTCTTGTGAAATCAAATCTGGCAAAAATATAGAAGTACCTGGATCGTAATGTCTGAGGTAGATTCCAAGTGGAGAGAGTTGGCGAGAGATTTCAACTAAATTGCTTTCGAGTGTACCGTCTTCTAAGAGTAAGATTGCCATTATATATTTGTTAAATTACTATAAAAATTATATTTAATTACAAGCAAAAAATCCACTCATACCCGATAGACTAAGTGCAGTTTTAATCAGTGACCAGTGACCAATGACCAATAACCAATAACTGTTAAGCTAGTACGGTCGAACTAGCTAGTAGGATGGAATGACTGATTTAATTCTGTTTTGGCACCGCCGTGATTTACGGATTTCTGATAACACGGGACTTGCTGCAGCAAGACAAAAAAGCCCAAGGGTTGTCGGTGTTTTCTGTCTCGATCCAAATATTCTCGAAAGGGATGATGTTGCTGCAGTCAGAGTGACTTACATGATTGGCTGTTTGCGATCGCTACAAGAACGATATACTCAAATGGGTAGCCAATTGCTGATTCTTCATGGCGAACCTACCCAAGCCATTCCAAAATTGGCAGCAGCTTTGGGTGCAAAGGCTGTATTCTGGAATTGGGATGTAGAACCCTATTCTCAGGAACGCGATCGCGTCATAATAGACTCTTTAAAGGAAAACGGTATTGAGTTTCTGGAAAAAAACTGGGATCAGCTATTACATCCTCCAGACAGTATACGCACTGGTTCAAACCAACCCTACACCGTCTACACACCCTTTTGGAAAAATTGGAGTAGCAAACCAAAATCATCCCCTGTAGAGACAGGCGATAGCGCGTCCGAACACAGTCTGATAGGATTAACACAAGCCGAACAGGAAACAGCAAAACAAGCTGGGGCAATAGAACTACCCACAGCAAAAGATTTAGGCAAACACTGGGACGGAGAATTAATCATTAAACCCGGAGAAGCAGCAGCGCAAGAACGGTTAGAAGAATTTTGTACCCGTGCTATTGAAGAATATAAAGAACAGCGTAATTTTCCAGCCATTGATGGTACATCCCGACTGAGTGCAGCTTTGAAATTTGGTGTCATTAGCATTCGCACTGTTTGGCAAGCAACTGTGGATGCGTTCGAAAATAGTCGCAGCGAAGAAACAGAAACTAGCATTCGTGCATGGCAACAGGAGTTAGCGTGGCGGGAATTTTATCAACACGCAATGTATAACTTCCCAGAACTAGCAGATGGGGCTTTCCGCCAACCTTTTAAAAACTTTCCTTACGAGAATAATGAAGAATACTTACTCGCTTGGTGCGAGGGAAGAACTGGTTACCCAATTGTTGATGCAGCAATGCGCCAAATGAACGAACTCGGTTGGATGCACAACCGCTGTCGGATGATTGTCGCCAATTTCCTGACTAAAGATTTGCTCATCGATCCCAGACGGGGAGAAAAATACTTTATGCAGAGATTAATCGACGGCGATTTATCCGCAAATAATGGTGGTTGGCAGTGGAGTGCTTCTAGCGGTATGGACCCAAAACCCATACGAATATTCAACCCAGCTAGCCAAGCACAAAAGTTTGATGCCGAGGGAGAATATATCAGGACATGGGTTCCCGAATTGCGGTCTATAGACACAGAATATCTAGTAACGGGTAAAATCACTCCTATAGAACGTCGCGCTGTGGGATATCCCGATCCCATTGTGGATCACAACAAACAGCAACGACTATTTAAAGAAAGATATCAAAGGCAAAAAGAGGGAGTGGTTAGTTGTTAGTGGTTAGTTGTTAGTGGTTAGTTGTTAGTAGATGGTTGTTAGTGGTTAGTTGTTAGTAGATGGTTTTGTGGTACGGGCGTCCCCGCCCGTACACTTATTTATAAGGCGGGCGAGCACGCCCACCCCACCCCATGTGGTCTATTCATCCAAAAATTGCTGTAAATCGGAAGCAGAAATTAAACCTTGAGATTCCGAATGCGAACAGCAGCATACTTGAAATGAGGTTGCTTGCTGATTGGATCGATACTAGTTAAAGTCAATTCATTTGCAGCACGGGGACGATCTGAACCATCCCAGTAACCGTAGTGAAAAGGAATAAACACCAATCCAGGTTCAATCTCACCAATAGAGGCTGGAGCAATCAGCTTACCCCGACGCGATGCAACTTCCACCAGATCTCCTTGAGAAATACCATAGCGTTTGGCATCTTCTTGCGAAATTTGCACAAAAGCATTGGGTGCTGCAGAGTTGAGTTCTGGCGATCGCCCTGTTTTGGTACGGGTATGCCAGTGGTAAACAACTCGACCTGTCGTCAGCCAAAGAGGATATTGAGCATCTGGGACTTCGCTGGGCGGCTCATAATTAGCTGCTTTCAGTAACGCCTTCCCCTTGGGGTCATTACTGCGGTACTCAACAGCCGAAATCATTCGTCCTGTTTGGATGTTGTGACCGTAATTCTGACAGTAGTCAGCGCTGGTGTTGAAAACGCCTTGAGTGTAAAGACGCGCTGTGCCTTCTGGATTCTGAGCGTTGCAGGGAATTTGAATGCCGGATTTACCTGTGAGTTTAGCATAGCTGAGTCCACTGTAATCGCAGGGACGCCCCCGAGAACACTCCTTCCACGCCTCAAATGCCTCCTCTGGTGTCCGCCACTTAATAAGAGGTGCGCCATCTTTGTCTCGAAAATCCATGCGTCGCCCATAGTCAAGAAATATGTCTAAGTCGGAACGGGCTGCGCCTGGGGGTTCAACTGCCTTATAAGAAATATGGACTGTGCGATCGGTGTTAGTAAATGTTCCAGTTTTCTCACCCCAAATTGCTGCGGGTAAAACCACATCTGCTCGTTGAGTGGTTTCCGTCATGAAGGCATCTTGCACCACAACAAACAAATCTTCCTTCTCTAGGGTGCGTCGAATACGCTCTAGGTTTGGCAGGGAAACGGCAGGATTAGTGCAGCTAATCCAAAGCATCTGGATCGAACCTTGTTCTGCTTTCTCAAAAATTTCTAGGGCATGTGGTGGTGGTGACTGCTTGGGAACGATCGCCGGAGCGACATTCCAAATCCTTGCCAATTCGGCAATGTGCTGTGGATTCTCTCGGTTACGGAAACCAGGTAAATTAACCTCAGCACCGCACTCCCGCGTATTTTGGGAAGTAGGTTGACCATTCATTTGGAAAACGGTACAGCCTTCTCGACCAATTAAACCGCGAATTAAGTGTAAGTTATTGAGTTGGACTGCGGCTGCAGTCGCTTGATTGGATTGATACACACCTTGTAAAGCAGTTGACACCAGCGTTTTGGTTTCGCCAAGAATTTTAGCAGCTTCTTGCAAACGAGCCTTCCCGACCGCGCACACCAACGATTTTGCCATCCCGCACACCAATGTCTAAAGCACAACCGTAGGAGCATAGTACACAGGCTGACTGCACCCAGCGTTCTGGTTCTACTACGGTTCTGCGATCGACACGCACTGACCATTGATTAACATGGGGAGTTCGTTTGCCCCATATATCAGCGATAATATCTCTTGTTTGTTTAAGTGTTGTTTTTTGCGTAGCTGTTGGCGATCGCATAGCGTGAGCTTGGCGATTTTGCCGACGCAGTATTCCATCTGCAATGGTTGTTATGATTCCTACTGCAATCAAAGTTGCCTTTTTTAGAAGTTGTCGCCGCCCTAAATTGAAGGGGAAAAAATTCTTTTTAGCGTTTTTATTGTTCTTTTCTAACATTAATTTTTCTACTTATCAGTCTACCATGACAGCATGAATCTCATTGGTTGCTTTAGTTCTAACAGTCACAACCAACGGCTTTTCAATGCCTCCAAAGGTAATTGTTATTATAATTACAGACTGACTTATCAAAAAAATTACTCTTGCAGTGGTTTACTTATTCCCATAAATTTTTGAATGATTCCACCGTCAGTTTATTGGCTAGCTGAATGTGCTTTGCGATCGGCTGAGTACAGCTTGCGCTTCGCGAGCGCAAAGCGACTTATCAATACGATTTGCCATCGCTACCAAAGTACTCCCGATAGCTACAAATTTTATCCCCTCTCACATCAAAAGAAACAGCTACCCGGTTTTTATAAGGTTCTCCAAATAATAGCCCTTCATCCCGAAACTCAAAAACCACTGTTGTTTCATTGCTGGTCACGCGATCTAAGGTTACAGTCAGCCCACCTTTGAAAGCTTCAGAAACATATTGAAAAAATTCTCTTGCTTTTTCTCTACCTTCATGCAGTCCGTGATATTTCTCTATTGGGAACCAGAAACTGAAGTCATCGGTAACCATATCTAAAAACTGGTTCCAGTCACCTGTTGCCAAACCGTGCTTGAAATGCTCAAATGCTTGATGAGCAACTTTTAGAGTATTGTCTGTCATGATGATATTTATAGTATGTGGAATTAATTGATACAAGAATCGTTTAGTTAATACTATTGAGTTTTCTTCATCTCAAGCAATCTTTGTACAAAACTTTTATTTATATCGAATCTGAAAGCTAAGTTTCTAATTGAAGTATTTCCTTGCTCATAAGCTTTGATTAGGTTTTCTCTAAAGTCAATGGAATAAGCTATTATATAATATTTAATACATTTTACTGGCAGTATATTCTGTTTACTTACAGATTAATGTATTATAAAGCACATTCTTCTCAAACCAACGTAAATCATTAGTAGTGCCAGTAGACCTATGCCACTTGATTATAAGTGTGGACTTTTCATGCGTACATTAGGGGAAGAAAGCGGCTGCCACTTTCTTCCCTTCATAATAATTATTATTCAATGCCTAGAAATTAATTCTTTGGAAGTCCGTTATCAAGTGCAGCCCGGAGACGTGACTGATCTTGCTGAGTAATATCTGGGTTATGCAGTATCCAATAACAGTCTAGGCGGTCATTAGTACGAAATAAAAGTAGTGCTCCACTTTCTGTCCAGAACGGACCGTGTGGAATGTGTGCAGGTCGCCAGTAATAGCCATCTTTGCACATTGCTGTGTAGCGTCTATTAAAAGGATCGTCGTTCATAGACCAATGTCCAAGCACATCTCCACAAATCACATATGCCTCCTCAGTAGTAGGATGACCAGCATAAAAGTTGCCTTCAGTCCACATAGGTACTAGACCGAGAATCCAGGTAGCGCGTCCAGTTTTTTTATTAGTATACAGGCTTTTACGCGCTGAACCAGGAGGTAAAAAGGTTGTGCTTTCCCATTTCATTGCGTGGAGTTCTTGCAATGGAACATACTCAGTCATCCGTTCATGGGTCTGCATATTCGCATGATATACGGCATTTTCCGGGGTTTGCTGAAGATTTGCGTAATCTTCTGTTATATAAGTGGGCGCAGCATCTGGCATCCACAAAAGAATGGTGTCTTCTTCTGTTTTCCAGGGACCAGTAGGTATGCCAGCCGGGATAAAAGAGTAACTGAGATTGCGTAGTAAAAACCCACCCTGGCGAAGTACACCCGTTAACACAAAAATTTCCACATCGGTAGTAAAGTGACCAACAGGTGCGTTCCAACCCTTTTTCAGGACTACTCGCTGTGTAGATTCACCTGTACCTTCGTTGACGGATAAAACTTGAGCAGTAGCGTGTTTACCAGTAACAAAGTTTTTGACCTCAAAAGGCACTTGTGGAAAATTGAGAACTGAGTTAAGAGACTCTTCACTTTCTACATGTTTGCGCCCTACAGAGATATTCTTGTTCATTTGAATACCTGTGTCTGTGTGTAAAAGATTCACATTATTATGGAGTGAATCTAAGCTTTTATTGTCTTCATGTGCTTTAACCATTTCTGTTTTTAATTTAGTAATTACAGTATGAGAGCAGAAAGCCCATCTCCTTCTAGGATACTATTGGCGAATTGGTTTTAAAACAACGATCTAAAACCTCATAGATTAGCTGAAAATTTCAAAAATGTGAAATCATGGAAATTATTTGTTACTGAGCCAGCACAATACATTGACTTTTACAATGACAGACACCTTAGGATGGCGAAAGAAATTCGGGGTGATTGCCCCAAGCACGAACACAATCGTCGAACCCGATTTTCACACGATGGCAGTACGGGGCGTTACGTCTCATATGTCCCGGATTCATATTCGGGATCGGGACTTGAGTAGTAACGAAAAGATGATGCATCTTCTCACGCAGATTGGCGATGAAATTCTCTTCGCGATCGATCGGGTGATGACGGCGGGTATCGACTACTTGATCGTGGCAACGAGTGCTGAGACTTTTTGGGAAGGGATCGAGGGGAATAGAGCGTTCGTCAGAAGACTCGAAGACTATACTGACCTCAAAGTGGCTTCGGGTGCCTCGGCATGTCAAGCAGCTCTCGAAGCGTTCAAAGTAAACAAGATTGGGGTCATCACCCCTTATCAGCCGGTGGTTAACGAGATGATACGCCGCTTCTTCAGTGATATCGGGATCGAGGTTGTCCGTCTGAAGGAGCTCCGTTGCCCCACTGCAATCTCGATCGCCGAGGTTTCCGAGGACGATCTTCGCGACCATCTTCAGGAACTCGATGGTGATGACGTAGACTGTATCGTGCAGGTATGTACTAATTTGAGTATGCTCCGGCTCGCCGACGAAGCGGAGCGATGGCTCGGAAAACCAGTGATTGCGATCAATGCAGCAACCTGGTGGTATGCGTTACGACATAACGATATTCAGGATCGAGTGTACGGGTGTGGAAGACTCTTGAGAGAATTTTGAAAACGGCGAACGATCGTAGTTGGGATTAGGTTGTTAGATGCCTGTTCGATCCAAAAATGCAATGACTTGCTTTGAGATTTCTTCAGGTATCTGATTCATCATGCATATAGTTCCGTCTTCAATTTCAACCATTTTTCCATGAGGAATAACTTCTAAAATAAAACGCCGATTTTCTGGTTTTGAAAAACCCAGTTTTTCCAATTGTTTTACGTCCTCAAGTCCCGACAAAATCAAGGTTGGGCATTTGATTAAACGAAATCTTTCCTTCATAAATAAACTGTAGTTTATGACAGCCAAAGGTGCATACCAAGGGTAACCAAAGCATTTCATTTCGTCTAAAACCCAACGGTGTTTTAACTCGGCTGAACCTATGTAGCTTGCTCGATCTAACCATCTTTCTATCAGATGCCCACCATCTTCTTTGATTGTCAATGATCCTTGAGTAAATTCGTTAGTGATAGCTGCTTTTTCTTCTTCGTTAAAATCATCTACGTTACATATTATAAGTTTTTCGACGCGCTCTGGATATGCAGCTGCTACTTCTCCTGCTATGTAAGCACCCGTGTGGTGTCCCAAAATACTGGCAGTTTTTATACCTAATTCATCTAAAAGCCAGATGACAGTTTGAGCATATTCTGGAATTGAATACATTCTTGGCGGTTTGTCGGAATCTCCGAGCCCTAGTAAGTCCATAGCAATGACACGTCTTTTCTGAGCAAAAATTGGTATTAACTCACGAAATTCGTCAATACTTCTGAAATTTTGATGCAGTAAAACCAAAGCAGCTCCTTCTCCACTGATACAATAGAGAATCTGACCATCTTCTGTATCTAAAAAAGCTCGCTTTGTTGATATGTTCATAAATAATGCCCCCGATCGGCTTAGGACTGATAACCTTTAAGCATATAGTAGGTTTTCAGTTTTACAAAGTATAACTTTTGTCGTGCGGGTATTTTGCCCGCTCTTAGTATGGGGTAAAATACTTACACTACTAATAGTCGCTCATTGTATTGCACAAAAAGCCCGAAACGCTATATTTGCCGAAGAACTGAATACTTACTTAAGGATCGAGTCTCTGTTTAATTGCTTCAGCCAAATTTTCCAATGGTACTTCTATTTGCTCTCGTGTTTTCAAATCCTTAAGAGCCGCCTTTTGTGCTGTTGCTTCCTCAGAGCCAATAATGACACAAAATTGAATTCCCTGTTTTTCAGCTTGTTGAAATTGTTTGCCCAAAGGTCGTTGCTCAAAATTTGTGACAACATTAATTCCTGCTTTCCGCAACTTTTGAGATACATTGAGATAAACAGGCGTCAAATCCTCTTGTACATTCACGACTATCACCTGAGTTGGAGTTGCTGTCAGTGGGTTTAGAATACCAGCTTTTAACAAACGACTCATTAAGCGAGTTAAACCAATAGAAATGCCTACCCCAGGCATTTTTTCACCTAAAAATACACCCACTAATTCTTCATATCTACCACCGGAACAAATGCTTCCTAACGCTTCGTGTCCGATTAAACTCGTTTCGTAAACAGTTCCCGTATAATAATCAAGACCGCGAGCAATGGATAAATCGATGCAGAAACGAGCTTCCGCAACTCCCAGATTGCGAACACCGGAAATTACCGTTTCTAACTCCGTAACTCCTAAATTAAATATCTCAGCATCGGATGCCGATTGAGCTAAGTATTTAAGTTTATCTAAGATTTCGTCAACAGTTCCTTTAATGTTAATAAAATCAATAATTTTTTGAGTTTGCTCTACTAAAATTCCTTCTTTTTCCAACTCCTGTTTAACTTTTGCCTCACCAATTTTTTCTAAATTATCAATAATACCGATGCAAGCTTTGATTTTTTCTGCTTCTACACCCACCGACCTAAAGAACCCCGTAAGAACTTTACGATTATTAATACGAATAAGGAAGTCACCAATATTAATCGCTTCAAATATTTCAGCAATAATAGCAGGCATTTGAGCATCATAAAACAAGCTAAGTTCGCGCCGCCCTACAACGTCAATATCACATTGTCGAAACTGACGGAAACGTCCATCTTTTGCCCTCTCTCCTCGAAACACAATATCCATTTGATAGCGAGCAAAAGGAAAAGTTAAATCGTTCAGGTGACGGGCAATATATGCTGCTAAAGGAACCGTTTGGTCAAATTTTAAAGCTCGTGCTTCCGAACCTGTTTCTCCTGCTTTATCCTTTTCTGCTTGACGGTTTGGCGGTAATATAGGATTAATACCGTAAATTATATTATCACCTTGATTTCCTTTTGCTTGTAAAACTTCCAAACGTTCTACAGCTGGAGTTTCTATAGGTGTAAATCCATAACTTTCATAAACTTTCCGGATTGTATCGAGTAAGTATACTTCCAAACGTTTCTCTCCGGGAAGAAATTCTGGAAAACCACTAGGAGTTGAAAAGTTGATTCTTTCAGATTTTGCCATACATACTGATTTTAGATTTTGGATTTTGGATTGAGTAAACTGTGCTTGGACTTAATCTCAATTAACTGTCTATTGTATTCTTTTTTCAATTTATCATGATTATTTTATAAGTCATTTAATTGATACAATTAGGTAATGAACAAAAATTGCATAATCTATTGTCATTGTCCTAGCGTTAAAATCCCTGACTGTATATCTACGACCAAACGTCTATCTTTTAACCACTGACGACCAAGTAAAACTTCTGGTAATTCTGTACCAACATGAACTGGAATATCAAATTCTTGCTCCTCTATTTTCACTTTTCCAGCATAAATATCAAATTTAGTTTCTCCCCTTGCTAAGAGCATATCTCGCTCACCTACTAAAATCCAATCAAAACCGTCTAAATCTTGTTTATCAATTGCCAACCAACCAGAAAAACCAGTATCAAACATTGCATCAACAGGCAATTCTAATTGCTCGTTGGCAACTAACTGAATTTCAAAGAATAATTCATCCGCATCGCCAAATCTGCCCTCAATCATATTGTTCCCGATATTCCTGTTTCATTGATCCTAAACAGGAAAAAAAGATGATTTGGATGCTTTTGACGAGACATATTCATCGCAACTATTTCGTCTTTATCAATAAAATAATCTCCACTTTCGGGTTCAACTGCCATGTACCAGTTGTAATGAGTTTTAATTAACTCTGGTTGAACTCTATCAAAAATTACTTTACAGCGCTGATAAAACGCTTCCTGCCTAGCTCTCCATTGCGCTTTTTGTTCTTCTGTCCACTGAATTTCAGGGAATATTCTTCCCCGACGTGCTGTCCGCAAAGGTTTAGTGTCAGTCATCATTGCTCCTCAACTTCTAACTTAAAGGAACTCTTGTATAATTCTTGCATATCAGATCGCGCTTTGCCCACTTTATAAGAGCAAGTTTTGCTAATTTCAACGCAACCGTTCTTCTTGAATCAAAGTACGTTGAAAGAGTTGATGATTTTTAAACCAGTGCCAAGTACGAAAACGGTAATTATTGCAGGGGCTGAGATTAATCATTTCATACAAATACATATCCGGTGCTGTTTTATAAGAAAACCACAAAATAAGTGTTGCGTTGTCAATTTCCCAAGCTTTTCCATTAATGCGTTCTGTATCAAACCATATGGCTTTGTCTCGATAAGTTGCGGGAAACTGATGCTCTTCTTGTTTACCATTAGACCACTTATAACGATTAATTTGATAGTAGGAGTTAGCATCATTTTCGGGAAACTGGCACGTTAGATGAGACTCATGCTTATCAATAATTTTTCCTTCTACATCAACCACTGTATACGTACCTACCCAATCTCCTTCATGACGTACTAGAACAGGCATTTCTTCTCGAATCAATGACATGATAAAACTCCTTCGATCTTGGATTTTAGATTTTGGATTTTGGATTTTAGATTTTGGATTGTTCTACAAACCACTAACCACTGTAAGGGCGCAATGCCTTGCGCCCCTACCTCCTAACCCCTATTTAAACCACCAAGGGTCACTTGCAGAGTTAGTTTTTACCAAAAAAGCTTTTTTTCGCATAAACCGTGTCAGTGCTGTTGTTCCCATACGCGAACCGCCCAAGCCAGAAAACTTGAAAGAATTTTTCTCTCCCTCATACACCAAAGCAGTGAGAGCAGCATCATTAATACTAATACCACCTGCATCTATTTGACGGGCGACTTCTAGTGCTTCTGTATCCGATCCTGCAAAAACTGCAGCACTCAATCCATATATAGAATCATTTGCCAAAGTTATTGCTTCTTCAACTGTGGAAAAAGACATTACAGGCATAATGGGACCAAATGTTTCTTCAGTCATAACTTTCATAGCATGGTTAACTTGAGTGAGAACTGTAGGACGACACCACCAACCTCCTCCATGGGTCTCAATTTCCCCACCACAATGCACAACAGCACCTAGTTCTACTGCATCTAACAAATGGTCGCTGACGATCGCTGCTTGTCTTTCTGCAATTATAGGACCGATTTCTCCGCTATCTGGTGTGGGATAAGCTAACTTAAGGCGTTGTGCTTTGTCTACAAGTTGTTTAACAAATGGTTCCATTATAGATTCTGCAACGTAAATTCGCTCAATGGATTGACACGACTGTCCCGTATTCACAACCGAACCCCATAAAATAGCTGATGTTGCTAAATCCAAATTGGCTGATTCTAAAACGAGCGCTGGATCTTTTCCTCCCAATTCCAGAAAAGCAGGTATAAAGTATTTAGCTGCAGTTTCGCCAACTTTTCGTCCCGTTTCTACACCTCCCGTAAAACAAACCAAATCCACATTCTCTATCACAGCCGCTCCGGTTTCTGCTGCTCCCTCTACAAAAGTTAATACATCTCGTAACTTTGGAACATTATTCAGTGCAGCTAATAGAGGTGCAACAAATCGAGGTGCTATCTCACTAGGTTTAACGATCGCAGCACAACCAGCTAACAAAGCGGGGATAGTATCAATGGTGGAAAGCAACAGGGGCAAATTCCACGGACTAATGACACCTACTAAAGGATAGGGAACTGCTGTTTGTTGCAGTTCAATAAAAGGAATAGCTGTATTTTTTTGCGATTCTTGGAGCAGTTCTGGAGCTACTTTACACCAGCGATCGATACTAGAAAAGAATGAATCAATTTCCAGAACTGTGATTGATAGCCTTCCCGTATCATTCACTAAAGCCTCAGTCAGTTTCTCCCGTCCAGATAACAGGACTTGCTTCCACTGTTGCAGGGCTTCGACTCTACCTTCTATACTAAGCTGTTGCCAACTTTTTTGCGATCGCCGCAAGCGACTGCACTGCTGTGCGAGAAGCTTTGCTGGTGGCGGAATAATCACATAATCAAATTTTCCAGTCCGAGGATTGCGGACATCTATTGCTTTTGACATAACAATTTTGTTAATTGTTAGTTGTTAGTTGTTAGTTGCTAATTGCTTTCTTACCATTAGCCATTAGCATACCCTTATATAACTCCCAATTGAGCTAAACGTTCTATAGTTTCCTGCTGAGTCTGGATAAAATGTTTGCGGTCTACTTCTTTGTCCAGCATGGTATTTGCTGGGTAGAAGTGGGATTGAGAGTAACTTTGTGCGTAGAGTTCCAAACGCTGTCGGGAAAGTAAATTATTTAACCCCGGTCGGCGGCGATAGCGGCGTAAAGCAGCTAAATCAATTTCTGCAAATGCTGCCATACTTTCTCCTGATGCGGTTTCAGCTAATATTAATCCTCTATAATCAATAATTTTTGAGCCACCGTCAGTAGAAGCACTAGGAATAGCTGTGTTAGCTATTCCTGCGCTATTTGCGGAAACCACATATGCCATATTTTCTACTGCACGGCAGATTTTTGCTGCTTCTTTGGGTGCTCGTTCTTTGCTATAAACTTCTGAAGTTGAATGCAGAAAAATTTCTGCCCCTCTCATTGTCAAACATCGCGCCACTTCTGGATATAAAATTTCTTCTGAAGCCAGCGCCGCCAAATTACCAATTTCTGTTTTGGCGACTGGAAAAACACCACTCAGTCCGTAGCAGTCAAGATACTTATCCCAAACATCATGGGGAGTTGGCGCAAACATAGAATTTAGCCGCCGATAGCGCAAGACTACTGTTCCAGAGGGGTCAATGACAAAGCAAGTTTGAAAGTAGAGATCTGGAAAGTTCGGGTCAATTTCGTAAGCGTTACCTGCAAGAAAAATCTTATACTGCTGTGCAATCTTACCAAGCGCTTCGTACTCTGCACCCGCCATTTCAAGACACGCTTTTTCCGCCCACACAGCTAGTGATTCTCCCATGGGAAAACCTGTGAGGAAGTATTCTGGTAGAACAATCAAACGACAGTCACCACCAATAAACGCAATACTCGCAGCAATTTGTTTTGCCAGACGGTTGATAGTATCTTGCATCAACAAGCGCACTTCTTGACGGTCAGTTAGCTGGTTAATAGCATGACAAGTCACTTGCAGTGCTAAGGCTCGAAAGGCTTCCGTATTTTCGCGATCGTCTACCATACTCTGCTTTGTCTGTACTTTTACTCATTTTACTTTGTAATCGGTGATGGGCGATCGCTTTCGTCTAGTATATAAACTTCACTCACTTAAAAACTTCTACATAAAAAACACCTACCCTTGAAAGCCCCAACGTTCTCTATCCTCGCGAATCAGTTCTGCACTATCTCTAAATGTTCGCCCTGCAAACATCTCCTGAATTTGTGTCACCATTTCTCTAGCAGTTGCAATATCGACAGATTGGTTTTGATTGGTGACAGGTTGCGTAGCTTGCTCTAGAATATATTGCAATTCTTCTTGCAAGGAGCGCTCGTGCTGTCGAGCAAGAGTTTCGAGTTTGTAAATAAGAATTGGATCTATATTGTTTATTACTAATTGAGCCATAGGAATCTTAATCAGAAACTAGTTCAGATTGTAGCGTTTCTCCGGAAACAGAGCGCCGACGAAATACAAATAGGTTACCTGTAGCCCCTCTCCCTACCCTCATTTCCTCATCTAGAAAGGAAGTTATCCATAGGGCTTCATTTTGCAAGAATTCCAATACCGGAATTTTTAATTCGGGAAAACTCCAAGCTGATATACCAAAGGGTTTGGTTGCTTGCATAGCAAATGTACTAAACTTTACCTTAGCAACTTTCTCGCGATCGCCACTCCACTGCCACAATCCATTAGCCTGTATCTGCCATTCCCCAAGGAAGGATAAGTCAAAAAGAGCACCATTGGAGGCAGAAATGCTTTCGTTACCGCCTGTCTCCAGTTGTTGCCAAACCTGTTTGATTTTGATGAGTCCCCAAAAATCTGGAATTGATGCGACGGTGCGTGTCACGACTGTTCCGCGAGAGGCATAGACTAATTGCCAATATCCGAGTAAGGTTGAGAGATGGTTTCTACTTAACGGGTATGGGATTGGATTCATGCTCTCAAGCTGTTCCACAATTTTATTGATGGTTTCTTCAGAGGACGGAAATAAAGAACGATGAAAGCCCAATGCTTCTACTCGTTCCCAAAGCTCTGTTTTCAAAGCCAATCTTGTTGCGTCATTCCCTATCATATTTTTATGTTCCAAAAGTTAGATATAGCAATGCTATCAAAGTTGTAAGATGAGAAACTACGATGGTTATTTGTTCTTTTTGCTTAACTTTTCTTATAAAAAATTCTCAACATTAGAGGTTGTTTGAAAAGTAGTTAGTTATGATTTTCATCACATTGTTACCCCCCTTAGTCCCCCCGATGTATTGGGGGGAAACAAGAAAAATCCGGTTCCCTCCCCAATCCATCGGGGAGGGTTAGGGTGGGGTAAAAAATATTTGATACGTCAATCATGACTTTTCAAACATCCTTTTAGTTATTGTATGCTTGAAAAGCAAAATAAGAGATTATGACTTCTAGAAAAAGAGATGATTCTAACAAAAATATTATCCCGGAGCGGTCTCGACCAGCTAACAAGACAGCCTCAAGTATAGCTAATAAAACTGTGCTATCTGAAAGGATATCCTATAGCGTTGCTCATGCAATTCCCGGACGGATTCGTTTTCGCATTCCTCGGCTAAGCAAGGATTCTACTTATGCTGAGAAACTAAAACAGGTGATGGAATTTGACTCTAGGGTTACAAAAGTACGTGTTAACCCCGCCGCAGCTTCCATTGTTATCGATTATTCAATAGAAATAATAAAAGATGAGCAAATGCGATCGCATCTCATTCATCTAATACAAACCGCACCAGATATAGTTATACCAACGGGAGTTACAGCTAAATCAATTGTAGGAACTATTTTTGATGCTGTAATTCATCTCATCGACACAACACGTAACATCAACCAAGCGCATAATGCTATTAAGTACCAACGATTTAGAAACGATACTTGGGAGCGCGTACTGTCTACCACAAGAAATATAATGAAAAGGCTAAAATCTGCTACCATGTTTATCCTCCCCAACAAACGATGGCAAAAGCGTCACAAGCTGGATGAAGTGGGTTTGCAGCCTTTAAAACTGCAAGCTGTTGGGGAGGGTGATTTATAGCCTTTGTGAAGTAGAAAAATGGGAATTCCTCATGTCAATAAACTCCCCAAGCAAAATCCTTTAGTTCAAGCACTACATACTGCTGTTAAAGGAAGAGCGAGATATAAAGTGAATGGGCTTTACCGTTCGGAAGCTTTTAAAAGATATCTAGAACTTAGATTGTCAAATGAGAAAGGCATTCGGCAAGTGAGTGCTAATTCTTATACAGGAAATGTTCTCGTTCTTTTTCCTTACGATCGCAACCCCAATGCCATTGCATTACTTATCCAAAATATAGTCTTTGATTACAGAAAACAGATAGAAAAATCTTCAATCGAGACGGAAACAGAAAAAAAACAAGATGTTGTGAGCAAAGCCATATTAGCAGAAACACCTTTGCAGCAACCAATAGACAAAGCGGGAAGGCAACTTATTTTACTTTCGGGAACGGCTGTTGGGACTTTAATTGCAAGCACTGTATTGCTGCACAAATTGGGTCTTGACGAAAGTATTTTGCTAGCAATTCAAAGATTACATACGCCACTTCTCGATCGCATTGCAATTGGCATAACTTCTCTCGGCGGCTCGATGGGTTTGCCGTTGATTTGTTTGGCATTTGCAACTAGTCCAGTATACTACAATCGTCGTTCAGAAGTCACGACTTTTGGTGTAGCCACACTGGGTGCGATCGCGTTAAATTCTTTGTTGAAAGAACGGTTTGGAAGAGCACGTCCAGCCCTGTGGGATTGGATTGTGAATGTAGGTCATTATAGCTTTCCTAGCGGACATGCAATGATGTCAATGGTGGTTTACGGCTTTATTGGCTACACCTTGGCAAAAGAATTTCCTCACCAAAGGAAGCAAATTTTTGCCTTGACCATTCTCTTAATTGGTGCGATCGGTTTTAGTAGACTATATTTAGGCGTACACTGGCCTACTGATGTTGCAGCTGGTTATGCAGTTGGGTTGCTATGGTTGATTGCTTGTATTCTTGGCTTTAATTTGTGGCAAAAATATCGCTTGTCAAAACAGCTAATCACTGTAAAATCCCACTAACCTTGCCATGAAAACCTCTCTTCCCCTACTCCCTTTTTTGTATAAGACTTACGCAAAGCCCCCCTTAAAAAGGGGGGCTAGGGGTTCCCTCTGGGGTTGGGGGGAGATGGGGGGATCTGTAGAGCGTAAAATCCCTAAAGTACCGTTGAGGTTGCGTAAGCCCTGTTTTTGTATACTCACTTTAAATCTCTTTTAAAAGCTCGTAAATTTCTTGACTCAAACTCTCAAATTCTTTAACCGCACTTTGAGTAGAATCTAGGAAAGTTTTATTTTTTTTGAAATCCCAGATAACAGCTTCTTCTGTGAAACAGTCTCCTACAACTTTCCGATCGTGAATTATGGTTTTGAGCAATTTAATTTCAGGAATTTTATCTAATTGGGGCAAGGCTTTCTGTTTAGAGCTACTTCTTACTGAAGCACGAGATAGATAGGCAGCTGCCACTGAAGGTAGACCGCGAGAAACTTTTCTGGCTAACTTAATTAAGCGTAGTGTTTTGTTACAAAAAGCTTCAATATCCAAACCAACTGGCTGGATTGGAGATACGGAGCTATCAGAAAAGCATAAGAGGTTTTTATTGATTTCCATTACCTCAGGTACGCCATCCACAACCACAAAGTCATACTCTTCATTCAGTTCCGGTAGCAGTTCTATTATTTTGTCTGGGTCTGTAATGTGGCTGGAAGTCATTGCGGTATCCAGATATCGCAACCAGTAATTGGAACTACCTTGCTGGTTAGCATCGACTAAATGAACTCTTTTTTTCTGATAGCGTTCCAGCCAAGAAGCAAAACTGATTGCTCCTGTGGTTTTGCCACAACCCCCTTTAATATTGCAAAATGTGATGATTGTCATTATTACGCAACTAAGTAACTAAATTACTTAAGCTAAAGAACAAGAAATTTTAGCAAGGTTTTGAATGTTTAACACAAATAAGTCTTAAATCTTTATTAGAGGTTGTTTGAAAAGTGGTTGACTGTAATTTGAGGCACTTGTCGATCCCCCCTAGCCCCCCTTAAAAAGGGGGGAGAAATACTCTTCCTTAAAAAGGGGGGAGAAATACTCTTCCTTAAAAAGGGGGGGAAATACTCTTAAAACTTATAAAGCTTTATCCCACTCTAGCTGATGAGCTAAACCATACTTCATAAAATCTTCTTCTTTAGCTTTATCGCTTTTACCAAACACACCTAAGCTATATGGATTGTCTTGCATGCGTTGCGCGACGAGTTCTTTTTCAAATCGTATTGCTTCTTCTCTGGGTTGCTCCGGTTTAAAAAAGTCTATAACCAAGACTGTTCTGTCATAATTGGTGTAATTGTGCGGACAGTGTGGATAGCTATGGTCTAAAACCATAACTTTTCCTTCATACCAGTAAAGTTGCTCGTGACATATTTTCATCGCTACATCCCCTTCTGGTACGATCAATCCTAAATAACCGCGATTCATATGAGGGTGATCGTTTACGTGCAATTTGATATCTAAACCGGGATGGAATGTACCAAAATATGCATTTCTAATGATATCATCTGTGAAGTTCGCTTTTTCTATGACGTTCGCTAAATTCGGGAAGTATTTCTCTCTTAACGCAAGTGCTTTTTCTGATGCCTCTTGGGTATTATAATCAGGGTATTGTATTTGATGTAATTGAATATATTTGTCGATAAAAAGACCTTGAAATAATATACCAAATGCACTATATTTTGAATTCCTTTTGGTTTTAATTGTTTGACTTTTCGGTCCCAGAACATCGTAAGTGAATTTTAACTCCTCATCAGATACATCCTTATTAAAGCGTGTAAATTCATCTCGGATTGCTTGCCAATTTTCTTGAAAGATGTTGAGAAAAGGAAATTGCTTGGGGTCTAGATGATACTCATTAAAGTGTTCCATTGTCTTTTCTCCTGGAAATAATCGTATTAAAAGTTACATGATGGTGAAATTCGGTCTGTGTCCCGGAACGATGCTAAAATTCCTAAATAAACTAGGGTATTAATTTCATGAGGACTGTTATTGGTTAGTAGTTAGTAGTTAGTAGCTACATCGCGTAGTTACTCAGTATTTCACCACTAACCAGTAACCACTAACTACTAACAGCCTTCACGCTAACTATGTCAATTCAATGCCTAATAACTATTTTAACGTGAGGTCTACTGTGTCTGAGGTTCCCCTATTAGATCTAATTATCAAAAATGTGCGGGTAGTGCGTCCCCACAAGGATAGTGTTGAACTGCTCGATCTGGGAATTAAGGATGGGAAATTTGCCGAGATTGCTCCTCATATTAGCCCAGACACAGGCAAAGAGGTATTTGATGCTCAAAATCTGCTGGGCTTTCCCGGTGTTGTGGATGCTCACATGCACGTGGGGATCTATCAACCTCTTGACCGAGATGCTGTGACTGAAACTAAAGCAGCTGCAATGGGGGGAGTGACTACTAGTTTGAATTACATTCGTACAGGGCAGTATTATCTTAATAAGGGCGGCTCCTATAAAGATTTTTTTCCAGAAGTTTTGGCACTTTCTCAGGGTAATTTTTTTGTTGATTACGGCTATCATATCGCCCCAATTAGCGCTCAACACATTGATGAGATGCAGATGCTGTTTGAGGAGTATGGGATTGGCTCGTTCAAAATATTTATGTTCTATGGGGGCTATGGTTTGCACGGTCTTTCCGACCATCAAAATCTTTTCTTGATGATTAATAAAGAGGAAAGGTACGATTTGGCGCACTTTGAATTTATCATGCGCGGTTTGAGCAAGCTTAGGGAAACTTATCCAGAAGCAAGCGATCGCATTAGCCTGAGTCTTCATTGCGAAGTTGCTGATATCCTCAACGCCTACACTAAAATTGTCCAACAGGATACTATGCTTACGGGTTTGAAAGCATACAGTGCTGCTCGTCCGCCCCATTCTGAAGGGTTAGCCATCTGCATTGCTTCCTACTTGGCACATGAAACCAATTGTCTCAATATAAATCTATTACATCTTAGTTCTCGTAAAGCAGTGGAAGCTGCTTTGATGATGCAAACCGTTTTTCCTCACATAAACTTCCGACGGGAAGTCACTGTTGGACACCTTTTGTTAGATGTGGATACACCTACAGGTAAATGGGCTAAGGTCAATCCTCCGATCCGTTCTCGTGCAGATGTAGAATACTTGTGGCAGGCTGTACGCGATCGCCAAGTTGATTGGATTGTCAGCGACCATGCTTGTTGTTCAGCCGAACAAAAAGTCAATCTGAAAGATCCAGAGAACATTTGGCTTGCGAAATCTGGGTTTGGGGGTACGGAATACCTCCTTTCTGGTGTTTTTAGTGAAGGTAGCAAGCGGGGTATGTCTTACAATCACATGGCTGAGTTATTAAGCTCTAATCCAGCCCAAAGGTTTGGATTGCATTCAAAAGGTGATATTGCAGTAGGTTATGATGCGGATTTAGCACTGCTAGACCCGAATGAGACTTTTGTTGTACGTGCTTCTGAGTCGGAGTCACAGCAAGGTTATACTCCGTTTGAAGGATTGGAGTTGACAGGACGGGTGAAAACTACTTTTTTACGCGGAAATAAAATTTGCGATCGCGGACAGGTGATTGGTTCGCCCAAAGGGCGTTTTTGTCGTGGTTCTCATACGAATTCTCTAAATCCTTAAAGATGTTATCAAGAGATCGTTAGTAATTTAAAAACTACCATCTAGGCTTAATTTGTCACTCATGCTTACCCATTGAGTCAACTAGCAATTTATCTTAGCAAAATGTTCCAGCAACAATTGATGAACAAACCTATATCGTTTCCCAACTTTTTGTAAGAGGAGGCGCTCCGTGCAATAGTTAAGGAAGCAAATATATTTATTTCTACTAATCAGTTTTGCTACTAAAACAAAACTTAGCCAGCCAATACATATACTAGTTAAACCAAATCCTAACCAATCCTCAAATTTGCCAAACATATTTTTATTCAGATGAATGAGTACTCCAATAATTAGTCCAGTCAGCAATATAGAAGTTCCACTAACTTTTCCTCCACCCGCTCTAGAGATAAGTTTAGCAATTCCTACATCAGCTAATATGCTAACAAGAGGTAATACACTCAGTAAAATACACACTAAGTAAATTGGCATATCGGTAAGTAACCAAATACTAAAATCCAGAATACTGGAATCATCAATTAGTAATCTGTTCGATTTTGTGACAAAGCGAAAAAGTAACGAGGAAGTAGTTTCAGCAGTTTCTAGAGTGAATGATGAATTGTTACTAGACATAATATTTAACTTATTAAACAACCATTTTCTCGAAAAAGTAAGACAAAAAATCAAAATCTCTTTGTTACTTAATTCTGATTGGTTAAGCATTAGTATTCTTAAACTAAGAAAGCCCGTCAAAATTAAGCAAAATAATTCTGCTAGCAGTGCAACTGTAATTCCCAATATTATGAAGTAACCCAAACTAATGTTAAGATTAATCAACCCACCTATTATCAGTCCAATGCTCAATCTAACTAATTTCTCATAAAATAATTTTTGCTGAGCTAAAAATTGAAGCGCTTGTACTTGCTCTAGTGTAAATTCTTTTTGCTGTTGCATCTGCTGAGCGATACAGGATAGCCAGTATTTTACTTGCTCAATGTCGTAAGTCTTAAATTTTTTATATGAATTCTCCTGTACTTCTCGATACAGCATTTCCTCTACATAAATATTAAGCAGGTATTCTAACCGTTGCGATCTTGAAGTTAATTGTTGAAACTGTTCTAGAGATAGTTTCGTGTGAGATAGAATTACGACATTTAGCCAAAATAATGCTCGTGTTATCTCCAGCAGGTTTGTATCCTGCTGAAGCAACTGCCATAATTCTGGACGTTTCAAGCAAGTTATATGAAGAAGGATCTGTTCATCAGTTAGTGGTTTTAGTAAGAGAGTTCCCTTAAGGGATAAGCGTACTAATTCTCCTGGTTGCCAGACACCTTGAACAACTTTTTCAAATTCCTCCCACTGACTACATATTGCCAGACGAGGAGGGCAGGTTGCTGATTGTAACCATTCATTAATAGCTGATACATGAGAGCCAGAAGTTCCTAGTTCTACTTCATCCAAACCGTCTAACAACGGTATGAGTCGAAACCGATTAAGCCATTTTTTTCCAAGAGTCTTCCGAACTCCATATCTCAACTTCAAATTATCAACTAACCAATCTGATATTGGTTGGTTTGCATCTTCCCGAGAAGACAAGTCGAAAATGATTGGAATTGGACAACTTGAATCGACTTCTGCTTGTTGAATTAGCTCTTGTGCTAGTTCAAGCATCATAATCGTCTTGCCAAAACCTGCCTTACCCACAATCAACAGCCTACCTGCCACATCCACACGCTCAAAAATTTCTAGAATGCTAGTTGGTAGTGATAACAATTCAATTCCCAACTCGGTTTTGAGTTCTAAAACCGATAGACGATTCAATCGTTCTAGGCGCTTCTGCTTAATAAAATTACCTGCGATAGGATAGTAGAGGAGACTTTGAAGGCGCGATTCGACTTCATTTTTTACAACTTGTAATAGTGATTGTTCGCTGGGAGATAGATTTGAATATTTTTTGGAATTGACACTGAAGAACGAAAAAAAATTTATGCGGTTATTATCTCGCCGATGCATGATTCACGAAATCCTTTACCTCTCTAAACAGTTCTGAAAGTGTAACAACTCTGTAACCTCTCCTATTAAGTTCTGGTAGAATTGTTTCTAAAGTTAATGCTGTTCTTCTACCTCTAGAACCACCATCGTGTAAAACAATAATGGAGCCAGGACGAACATTAAACAAAATGTGTTTTGATGCAAACCAAGACGAATGGATATGAGTATCGAAAGGAAATAGCGATCCAAGTACAATGTGGTATCCATACTTTTGAGCAGTTTCTACCATTGTGGTGTTGTACAAACCAGATGCAGGACGTAACCAATATGGTTTTGCAAATCTAGAGAGTGATATGTTAGCTTCAAGTAAATCTGATTCAAACTCTTGAGGCGAGAGTTTAATACTTGGTTTATCTTCTGTGAGATGGTTACCTAATTCATTCTTATTAGCAACTATTTCTGCAACAACAGATTCATTATCTTTCACTCTATTACTTATTAAAAAAAAGGTTGCCCGTGCTTCATAGGACTGGAGAACCTCCAAGATTTTTGGTGTTGTAATAGCGTCTGGTCCGTCATCAATTGTTAGTGCAACTATTAGTTTGCTTGTTTCAGCAAAATATATTGCTCCAGGAATCATTTTATTAACAATAGAAAATACCCATCTTGGCTGAAAAACTAGAATTAGAATAGTGCTTAGTCCAAGCAATAATAAAGATACTAAAATATAAGTAAACATACAGCAGATTGAAGGAGCGGAATCGATAGAATTTCATAAAAAGAAGTAATTAAATGTCTGAATTTAGCAAGTTTCTATGATTTATCTTGTTCCGTCTCACATTCAATCTTTCCAACTTTATGAATAATTGCATAAAATTCTTCGTACAATTTTGTGAGAGCCTCCCCATTTTGTGCATTCTTGATTTTCTGCTCAATAACAAGCAATTCAGCTTCAACTTGAGCATATTCTCCTGCTTTCCCCTTAACACGAAACTCCTTATTTGCCGACTGAGAAAGAACGCCGACTGAGCCAGAGATTGCTATTCCAAATTTAATCAAGTCTTTATAATCCTGACTATCAATAACTCCTAAAACTGTGGTAACTGCGGTCAAGGTTATACCGGCTACGGTTAAAGTAATGTTCCACCAGTGATTAATAATTCGTAGTTTACTAACTCTTTCCCTTCGAAATTTCTGAACTTCCTCTAGAAAAGCGCTCTCTTTTTCAATTGGAGTACTAGCCATTACTACCTCTTTCAGAATAACTTTGTGGTGAATAAATACTCAACATCTACAGATAACTTTCAGATTCCTGTCTTAACTAAGATTTGCAGCACAAGTACAAGTAGCACTAAACCAACCTAAAATTGCTGAGTTAAGACAGATATGGGGATGCAGAGAACTTTAAAATTTGCAAACTTGACTTGATGAAGTACTACATAAAAATTTTCTCCTTTTGAAGATAAATTTGATAGTATTTAGACTTTAAACTACCTGTTAGTACGCAGTGTATCTTAAATTTCACATTAATAAGTTCTTTTTGCCAAAGCGGTTCTTGGCTGAGTTGTGCTTTATCTAAAACAATAACATCTGGACGTAATGCCGTTGCTTCTGCGGCGGGTGGTTTAATCAAACAAGTTTTGGGAATCAACCAGTTGAAATTAGTACGAAGAATTTCAGCATAAATTCTACCAGCAATATTTCCTGCGACCTCTTCATGGGAACCAGTTGGTTCCATGTCACGTAATTCTCCGTCTATAAGTTCGTAACGGGGATTATCCCTATACTCAATAATAAATTGCTCGAAAGTGAGAAGCTTGGGTGAGGTGTAGACCATAGTTCATATTGTGATAGCGGGTGATTTTATTTTAGTAACTCCATTAGGACGAGGGTTATCAGCTACTCCCTTTGGGCTCTAAAATTACCGATCTTTGTAGGGTGGGCACTACCCACCAAAGCGCGAATAATGGGCAGTGTCCACCCTACGTGTTTGGGTAATCATAAGAGCACGCCCAGGGAGTAACCACTCCTTCTGACCCGTCAGAAAAAGTTAGAATCCGTCAGTATCCGTAATAAATAGTATCCAATTTATACAAATAGTTTCAAAAATTACGTAATCGTCCAGTGGAAGTTGAATCCTAAATCATCAAACAAAAAACAAAAGGGATAAAACAATGGACGCTAACATGATTCTCGAACAATGCCAACTGATTAACAATCAATCCTCAAAGAAGCACATTACAATTTTAGGCGCAGGAATTGCAGGTTTGGTAGCCGCTTACGAACTCGAACGCTTGGGACATACTGTTGAGATATTAGAAGGTAGCCCGCGCATCGGCGGACGGGTATGGACACACCGCTTTGGTAATGAACCCGATGCTCCTTATGCCGAACTTGGAGCTATGCGTATTCCTAGCGACCACCAACTGACACTGCACTATGTCCAAGAAATGGGATTAGGTGACAAGCTGTGCAAGTTTATGACCGTGTTTGAGGAAAGCAACGCCAAAATGAACATTAACGGTCAAGTGCTGAAGATGAAAGACGCACCAAGAGTGCTGCAACTTTCAGAAGGTGGTTTATTAACTGATACGCGCTACAGCGAACAAACTCGCAATTTTGCGGCTTGGCTTAAAACTATTATTAATACCATCGCACCTGGTAATCTCCGTTCCGATTTTGAGCGCGACTTACAATCTCACCTGATGGATGAGTTGGAGCGCTTGGATTTAAACCCTTACTTTAGCGAAGACGGCGAAACCATCGATTTGCACTCCTTCTTAACTCAAAACCCTAGCTTCCGCGCTAAGTGTTCTCAAGGGTTAGACATTTTCCTTGGCGACATCATGACCGAAACCAGCCATGACTTGTTACAACTCAAAGGTGGAATGGATCAATTAATCCAACGCTTAGCAACTTCAATCAAAGCGGATATCAAGTGCAATGCTGAAGTAGTCGCCTTGCGGGTGGAAAAAGACCATACCCAGATCGCTTGGAAGCAAAACGGTCAAATCCACATTAAAAAATGCGATTACGTATTATGCACCATTCCATTCTCCATACTCCGCAAAATGGAATTGAGTGGTTTTGATGAGCAGAAGTTAGACTCCATCCACAACACCGTTTACTGTCCTGGTACAAAAGTAGCTTTTCATACCAAGGAAGCCTTCTGGGCAAAAGAGGGTATCAAAGGTGGAGCTTCCTTCAGTGGTGAAGGTGTACGTCAAACATATTACCCAAGTGTGAAGTTCAATCCAGAGCGTGGTAGCGTGATGTTAGCAAGTTACACCATCGGTGATGATGCCTATCGCATGGGTAAGATGTCTGAGCTTGAACGTTTTAACTACGTGCAAAATACAGTCAGCAAACTTCACCCAGAACTGAATGCATCCGGTGCGATTGTGGACAAAGCAACCATTGCTTGGGGCGAGTATAAGTGGAGTGCAGGTGGATGCACGATTCATTGGGATGACAGCGAATCCAATTACTTGGCAGCACAAAGACCGCAAAACACCCTGTTCTTTGCAGGCGAACACTGCTCTAGATTTCCTGCATGGCTGCAAGGTTCTATTGAGTCCTCTCTCGAAGCAGTGTGTGACATTTTGAAGCACAAGCAAGTGACAAAATCCACTGCTGTCAACACCATTTCTCGCAACAATCGTCAGTTGGTAACAGTTTAGCAGTGACCCTTACGGGTTCGCCAGTCGCCTACGGCGGGAGACCCGCCTGCAGCGCTGGACTCACCAGTGACCAGTAACCAATCCCCAATCCCTCTTTCCAAAATGGAGGTAAAGATTAAGAAAATTTAACAGTTTGTCTATGTTTTATACCCTTTAGTTCATACCCGCCACGTGCGGGTTTTTTGATGAGTAGACGTCAGTATTTAGAAATAAAAATTAAATAAGGTACAAATTTATCCGCGTCCATCTGCTACAGGCTGCGGTTATAACATCAATGCATTTATTATTGAGATGAGAGAGAAAAGAAAAGGATTGGGAGAGGTAATCGCAACATTAGTGCAAGTACCTGAATGATAAATGTGGATGCTCCCAACGAGACAAGCAAGAAAATTGGTATTGTTGATTGATACTTAACTATGAAATATCAGTTGGTCAAATAATTTCAAGACGATGAAAAAAACATTTTTAACTATTGTCGCCGTTGTTACCGTATTTATTCTTTTAATATCTCTTCGGACTCAAGCTACAAGTCAAACACCAACTCTTTGGGGTCTCTATGAGAATAATTTGAAAACTGCAAAATACGTCGATCTCACTCATGCGTTTAATCCAACTATCCCTGTATGGTCTGGCTTTAAGAAAGCTAAGTTTAGACCAACTGTAGCCGGAACAGACATACCAAACTACATCCAAACGGGACAGGAGTATACTTACAAAGCTCATGGGTTTATTGCGACGGGCTATGAACTTCCTACCGACCAGTATGGAACACAACTCGATCCCCCTGCTCACTGGAACGATTACGGCGCAACTATTAGCGATCTTCCTGCAACTTATGCTGTTAGACCGTTAGTTGTCATTGATATTCATGAAAAAGTGGCAGTAGACTCTGGGTATCATGCAACTGTTGGGGATATTTTGGCTTGGGAGAAAAAATACGGTAGAATTCCGAAGGGTGCAGTGGTGATGATTCGTTCCGACTGGTATAAGAAGTGGTCTAATGTTGAACGATTTAATCAAAAGCCGTTTCCTGGAATCACTCTAGATGCTCTCAAGTTTCTGCATCAACAACGCAATATATTATTTCACGGTCATGAACCTCTAGACACGGACACAACGCCAACTTTAGAAGGCGAAGCATGGCTCCTACGCAATCACTATACCCAAGCCGAAGGTGTTGCTAATCTAGATCGAGTGCCAGAAACTGGTGCTCTGGTTACCATTGGTTTTGCCAAGCCAGAAGGAGGTACGGGGGGATTTGCGCGTTATATTGCTATTTGTCCATCTAACTGGTCGCATGGTGTATCTGTTATTGAAGCTCCTGGTGCTCCTTTGCCAAAACAACGCTATCAACTTCAGCGCGATACTAATGGAGTCCTTAAACCAACTCAATCATAGTTGAGTGTGGAACGCGATCGCTGCACGTGCGTGTTCCAAAATGCGATCGCTCATCCAGTTGGCGATTTGGAAGTCGCTCGATGGAGTGGTCAGTCTCTTTCAAGCGGTCAACTGGCACAAATCTATGGCTTTACAGATCTCGACGGCTCTCAGCTCGATGCTTTTCGTTACATTCAGCAGGTACAGGAAGTTGGTAAACCTCCTAATGCTACAGGATACAGGTAAAAAATTCTTTATTTGGTGGGCAATGCCCACCCTACAATACTTAGAATTTTTCACAAATCATTTATGATTCCTTTGTACTTGTCAATGTGTTGAACGGTAGAGACATAAAGCATTTTCACGTAAAATTGCGACAGCGATCGCCTCAGCTTCAGCAACAGTAATGTCACTAGGAACTCTCACCGAAGCTTCCCGATTATCTAATCCCCAACAGCGAAAAGCACCACTCCAACTATGAGGACGAATGCGGCGATAAGAATTAGTACTTGGAGTCGTTAGTGCCATCAGTGCCGGAAGATGGTGGGATACCAGCGATAAATTGTAATGCTATTGGAGATAAACCACAGATACCTTGGGGATCGCCTAAGAGGTTTTTCTCATCATGCCAAAGGCTAAAATGGATGTGACAACCACTGCCAGCTGTATCGGGAAAGATTTTGGGTAAGAAGGAAGCGGTGAGGTTGTGACGGTGGGCGATCGCTTTGATAGTTTCAAGGGAAAGCAATCTGCCAGTCAGCCGCTTGCAAAGCATCGGTGTATCGCATGGAAATTTCATGCTGACCG
This sequence comes from Scytonema hankhaensis NUACC26, assembly GCF_045865695.1. Taxonomy (NCBI): domain Bacteria; kingdom Bacillati; phylum Cyanobacteriota; class Cyanophyceae; order Nostocales; family Scytonemataceae; genus Scytonema; species Scytonema hankhaensis. The sequence continues at coordinate 1,077 of NZ_BAACAP010000253.1, read as the reverse complement.
GGACCCGATTCTGGATAATATTGTTCTACAGGTATACCTTGGGCGATGAGTGCATCAGCAATTCCATTAATGACTTCATAGTTGAGATCCATTGCTTGAGTTGAGGCGAACACTGTGGAATCAGCAGGAATAATACCGTCCGGTGTTTGCCGCACCAAGTAAAACTCATTTTCAAAAGCTGCTCGTACTTCCAAACCTTGAGATTTAGCTGTGGCAATCATCCGCTTTAAGAAATTTCGCGGGCATAACGCCCAAGCAGAACCATTAAGTACCATGTTACCCATAGCACGAGCATGACCGGGGGCATAAGGCAAGGGCTTCAGGCTAGACCAATCTGGTACTAAGCGAATTTCACCGACTGGACCTAAATCAGTTTCTGGGACAACTGCATCATACATCACAGGAATTCCCTGTTGACCGACGGAAATACCCACCCCATGCTCAAAGTAGTGAGATAGCATATCTACGTGTACGGCTTTGCCACGGATAATGTTGGCATTATCACACCAAAGAAATCGCACGAATTTAACACCTGTTTCTTCCAGAAACTTACGTGTTTCTTGAAAATTATTTTTTTCAACCATTGCTATTTATCTTTTAGGTCTGGCAAGTTTTTTAACGCATCACCTATGACCACCTCAGCATTAATCTGGTATTTTTTCAAGAAATTGCACTCAAAGTGCGGTTTTCAATTGGGTACAATACATAAAAAAGTTATGGAACCGCAGATGAACGCAGACGAACGCGGATAAATTTGTACCTCACTCAAATGCAAACCACTATAAATTTAGTTGGTATCCTTGAACGCACAAAGCGCTCTCCTATTCGGAGAGCGCCTTTTATTTAGTTATTGATGCTATCTAGTATCGTCCGGCAATGATTAACCGTTGATAGCAGGAGCGCTGATTGCGACAGGTGCAACTTCAGCAGATGCCAAGTCGAGAGGGAAGTTGTGAGCGTTGCGCTCGTGCATCACTTCCATACCCAGGTTGGCGCGGTTGAGGATGTCTGCCCAGGTTCCGATCGCACGACCTTGTGAGTCAATCACGGACTGGTTGAAGTTGAATCCGTTGAGGT